>JAQCER010000016.1 GCA_027618625.1 Verrucomicrobiota bacterium | reverse complement strand
GGCGGGTGCCGTCGTCGATTGTGGCGAGAGGGATTTCGAGGATTCCGTCATGAACTGTCCAGAATATACGCGCTACAGCCCGCGGAAGCACACTGAGCACTAGAAAAGCTAGTCTTTTATACATCCCCATCCCGGTGGGCTTGTCGAGCGAATACGCGGTAATACGCGGTTGCATCGGTTGGCATTCGCTGCTACAGCAGGCAGCATGAAGCGTCCTGTTTTCTCCCTTTTCACATCCCTGGCAGCAATCGTAATTCTTAGCGCCTGCGAACAGCATTCGTGGGAAGAGACGAAGCACTTGACCCAGCCGCACGGTGATCACGCCGTTCACTCTTCTGGTGAGGAACATGGCGGGCATGATACGCACGCAAAAGAAGCTGAACACGCACCTGAAGCTGCTGGCACCCATACGCCAGTAAAGGCGGAACGCCACTGATCCAGCCCACTGATCCAGCCTAGTGGTGAGGCAACCCCAATCTGTGGATCGGCCACGGCCGCAAGGGCGAAGTCTGGCCTCGTTGTAGCTCGAAGGGGCAAGCAATGGACCACTCTTGGGCTAGGATTCTTTACGAATCTCGAACTTTGTCGCTCCTGCCCCGAAGCCACGCCACAGGGCGGTTTCTCGATCAGCCCATAGACCACTTTTTGGTTGATACCTCGCAAGAAAGGGCTAGCGTCGCCCAAAACTTTCCCATGTGAAACGTTTGCTGGATACTCCTGTGCTTGTGCTGAACCGACTTTGGCAACCGGTCAATACTTGTTCTGCCCGTAGGGCGGTGTCGCTTCTCTTCATTGGCCATGCTCACGTGGTGCAATCGGACGAAGCCAATAATTTCTACACTCACGACGTCGCATCGTGGATCGGTTTTTCTGAAACGAGTCGGGAACTGGGCAGCTCAACGGATGATTTCCTGCACTCTGTGAAGCTGGTGCTGAAGCTGCCACGCATTATTGTTCTATGCGAATACGACCGCCTGCCGAAGAAGGAAGTGAAGTTCACGCGGCAGAATATTTTCCAACGCGACAAGTTTCCCTGCCAGTATTGCGGACTCATGTTCGATACCAAGAAGCTCAATCTGGATCACGTGGTTCCACGGGACAAGGGCGGCAAGAGCAGCTGGGACAATCTGGTGACATCGTGCATTACCTGCAATACGCGGAAGTCAAACAAGATGCCCGCAGAGGCGCGCATGTTCCCACTGCGCACGCCAGTCGCACCGCGCTGGCGACCGTTTTCGACCTCGGTTAGAAACCAGGAATGCCATGAGAGCTGGCGCCACTTTCTAGATCTGAGTGCATCTCAGGTGGAGATGAGCGCTTAATGGGCCGGCGCCAGGTTGCTGTGCTGGCGCCATGTAGAGTCGGCATCCTGCGGCAGACTCTGCACAGCGGCAACCGGGGAGCCCCGTTATCAATCCCTCAGCTGATCGCAGGCTGCTCTGACCACCCAGCCGTTGTCCTCCAGGGTTCGTTGGGCTGTCAGGGGTTCGACGCCAGTGATCTCGGACACGATGCGGATGGCGCGGTCACGGAGTTTGGCGTTTGAGGGATTCAGATCGATCATGAGGTTGCTCAGCACTTTGCCGGAATGGGTCATCGCGAGGGTGGTGATCATATTGAGGATCAACTTGGTCGCGGTGCCGGATTTGAGACGTGTGGAACCGGTGAGGATCTCTGGACCAGTGTCAGGGATAATAGTGCAATCCGGCAGCGGATGATCCCGATAGCCAGGATTGCAACAGATGAGAACTGTGCCTGCACCGTGTTCCTTTGCTTCTGCAAGACTGCCCCAGGTGAATGGAGCATGGCCGCTGGCGGAAATCCCGATAACGACGTCGAGCTCGGTGACGCTGCGAAAGAGTACCGCACGGCGACCTGCGGCAGCGTCATCTTCGGCACCTTCCACAGCACTCCACAAGGCCGAGCGCCCTCCGGCAATAATTCCCTGCACGAGATCGCCCGGCGTGCGGAACGTGGGCGGACATTCGCTGGCATCCAGCACGCCGAGACGCCCACTGGTTCCAGCGCCGGTGTAGATCAGGCGACCACCTTCGGCAAAGGCACGCACCACACGACGAATGGTCCATTCGATGAATGCCGATTGCTCAAGTATCTTTGCCGGGATCTTTGCGTCTTCGTCGAGCATGAGTGCGATCGCATCGGAAATCGGCAACTCCGAAAAATTCATCGACCGAGGATGGCGTTGCTCCGTAGGTGACGCCGAGACAGGCTTCCAACCGATCGCGGCTTGCACGGTGTCAACGGAGGGCGCCGCTGGCTTCCGAGGCTGCTTCTCTGGTGACATTGGCAAGGGTCGACTCTCTGCCCCAGCAGGGATCGCACGCGCGAGGGCAATTGCGCCATGCACACCTGGCCGGCTCAGTGGCGTCACAATGGAACCAGGCCGCGCCTCAAGAAGCCGGTTTGCCACCTCTTGCATAAAGGCAGGATTCTTCAGAAAGACCGCACCATTAAAGAGAATCTGCACGCGCTCGTCAGGCTCGGCGATACGCTCGGCACACTTCAGAGTATCCGCACACAACAGCCGAGCTGCGCCGTCGAGGACCTCGTTCGCAATCGGATCCTGTCGCGATTCTGCGGCCCGAAAGACTACTTGGGCGACACCAGCGAGCTCTGCCTTGGTCGCTTCGATCGACCAGTCGATGAGTTCATCCGGCTCATTCAGTTGGAGGAAGCTGAGAATATCCGAGCCGAGTTGTGGCCAGTCACCACGCGAATCGTAGTCCCTGACGACTGCACGGAGGGCCTGCTGCGCGATGTCACAGGAACTGGCCCGGTCGCCCAGAATATGTCCCCTGCCACCCACTTTGACACCATCGCCGTGACGATGCCTCCCTACCGAGCACGATCCCGTGCCACTGACCGTCAGCACTTGCGCCGGACACTGTTCCAGCCACTCCGCCGATTCCAGCGCCACCAGCATGTCATCCGAGGTCGCACACAAGGCATTTGGCCAAACCCGGCGGACAATCTCGCGCAGAACCCAGTGATCGCGCACCGATCGCACTCCCGCCATCCCAATGCCGATCCGGTCAGGCACCACATCCAGCTTTTCACGAATCCCGATGAGCCAGTCCTCGACATTGCGCGTCGTCATCAGTCGAAAATTCGCAGGCCCACCCGCTTGACTGGCGAGAACGGCATCCGTTTCATCAACAACGAGCACCGACGTTCGCGTCCCCCCGCCCTCGATTCCGAGGACGGTCATGTGTTCATTTGACTCGCATTTGCCGTTTTCAATCATAGAGTTACCGATAGTCTTGGAAGAAGAGTAGGCCAACCTTTCTAACACAGCTACGCATTCGATCGAGAAATCTCGCTCGCTTCCCGAACGATGGCCCCCAATGGCCCTCAACTGCAACTGCTCGGGATTCATTGCATGTTCACGCTGGACGAAGTAGTTTTGGAGGAATAGGAGGAGTCTGTGACAGCTCTGACCCTGATGGCTTTAAACGCAGGCACAAGCACATGATATGAGCGACCACTTTCCCCCAGCGAAGCAGCGCATGCACGCGGGTCCGGGAGTTTTTCCCATCCCTGCGGTCGCTGCTCTCGCGTTGCTCTGCATCAGTCAGGCGCGGGCCGCGGACCCGCTGGACGCACCCAGCCTCGATGCAGCGCTCGACTCCAGCGGGCGGTTCAGCGTGCAATTTGCTTCCGAGTCCGGCGTCAACTACAAACTGGTACGCATCGGGCAGCCTGCGGCACGCAGTGTTGTGGCGATCACCAGTGGCACCGGTGGCCAGCTGGCCCTGCGTGACCCCGTTCTGCCCGATCAGGACACACTCTACAGTGTTGTCATTACTCCCGATGCGGCAGCGAGCGATGCGGATGGCGACGGAATTTCTGATGCGGTCGAATTGGCCACCTATCCGGCGAATGACCCACTCAATCCTGGACGTTCCATTCCCTCGGTCGACGGTGCCATCGCCATTCCCGATCGAGCGACTTTCGAGTTCCTCGCGCGCCGTGACGATGTCCCAGGTGCCCAGAATGTGCGCGAAGTAAAGTTCCTCATGTTCGGCGCGGACACCGACTCGCCGACCATCCATTTCTTCAACTCGAACCGGCACCTGTATCACTTTTTCTTCGCTCGTGATGTCCTCCGCTACACTGCCGACATGAGCCTGTCGCTGGTCGAAGCAGACAACATTTCTGAACTGCCTGCAACCGGCACGAGCCAGGTGATCATTGGCAACATCGACGGCAAACTGCACTTCCGCGTGTTCGATTCCCGGAGTCGCAAGATCGATGACATTGGCGAAGACGCGCTCCGCAGCTCAAAGCGAACATTGATTGCCGCATTGAAAGATGACCTTGCCCCCTATTGGGAATCGGGAATCAGCTCGGAAGAACTCCAGCGGGAGACCATTCTGGATGTGAATATCATCGTCGAAAATTTCCTGCTCACGCCGTTCAATGCCGAGACCTATTTTTCGAATTCTCAACGGAAAAACGTGGCTGGCAGCCTGATCGCGCACGACAGCTACGTTGGCCCCGATGGGCGGGCTGGAATTTACACCATGGAATTCTGGCCCACGGATCCGGTCGAATTTTCATTCGTGGAGAAAGCCTACCACGCGCTCACCACAGCGATGCCGTTCGTGGACAGCAAGGTGGTCTACCATCCTGCTTCCGAGACCCAGCGGACGATCTTCAATGTCGAGCGCGAGCAGTTCGAAAAGTCGTACGTGCGATCGATTTCGACACAGGAACTTTTTGGCAACGTCACCTACACGGCCATGAACATGGGAGTGGGCTATGGTTTGCTCCGCGTTGCCAATGCAGGGGAAACATTGACCGCAAGGGATCTGGTTATCTTTCGATCATTGCCTAATGACCTGACGCACGTCGCTGGCATCATCACCGAGATCCCGCAGACGCCGCTGTCCCATGTCAATCTCAAGGCCATCCAGAACAACACGCCCAACGCCTACATCAGGGACGCAGAGACGAATCCTGACATCGCTCCATTGATCGGCAAATACGTGCGTTACGAGGTTACTGCCGACGGCTATGAGATCAGGGAAGCCACTCAAGAAGAAGTGGATGCATTCCTCGAAGACCTGCGCCCCAAAGAGTCGCAATGTCCCGAACGCGACCTCAGCGCCACCAGTATTGCACCGTTGGCGGATCTGGTGCTCGAGAGTTCCTCTGCGTTTGGAGCCAAGGTTGCCAATCTTGCAGAACTCCGCCGCATGCTGCCGTTGGAGATGACCCCTGATGGATTCGGTGTGCCGTTCTACTTTTATGATTCGTTCATGCAGGCGAATGGATTCTATGAGATGGCGGAAACGATGATCGGTGCGGCAGATTTCAAGGCTGACCCGGCGGTTCGGGAAGCGCGGTTGAAAGAATTCCGCTCGAAGATAAAGTCGGGAAAGGCACCCCAATGGATGATGGATGCAGTGAAGGCGCTGAAGGATTCATTCCCGCCAGGCACTGGTATTCGCTGCCGCTCCAGCACAAACAATGAAGACCTCAAAGACTTCAATGGTGCCGGGCTTTACGATTCCTACACCCACGATCCCGACGAAGGGCACCTGATCAAGTCCCTGCGTCAAGTCTGGGCTGGCATGTGGACCTATCGGGCATTCGAAGAGCGCGACTTCTATCGCATCAACCACTTCGCCGCAGCAATGGGCGTCCTCGCCCATCCGAACTACGCCGACGAGCAGGCCAATGGAGTCGCCGTCACCAAGAACATCGTCAATCCCTCGTGGAACGGCATCTACGTTAACGTTCAGGTCGGCGAGGATCTGGTGACGAATCCCGAAGACGAATCCGTTCCAGAGGAATTTCTCATCGCCCAGCTCAATCCAGATGACTGGAGCGCCTACGAGATCCAATACGTGCGCTTTTCCAACCGCATCCCTGAAGGCGAAAGAGTTCTCACAGCAGATCAAGCGAAAGAACTGGCTCTCCGCCTCAACACCGTCCAGGCACGATTCCGAACGCTCTACGAAGCACCTGCTGGATTCGCCATGGAAGTCGAATTCAAAATCACAGCCGAGGGTAATTTGATCATCAAGCAAGCACGCCCCTGGCTGGAGTAGAATTCGGCTCGCACTTCCCGGAGTGCCCAGCGATGGCGACCGCCCAGGAAATGGCAGATTTGGAGCGGAATTTCACCGGTTCCAACATTCCAACACACGCTCTGACTCCTCTCTGGCGCCGCCCCTTTTCACAGGGAATTCACACAGCGTTCACGGCTTCTACTCATCGGCGTGAAACGGTCTACGGAACTACTGATTCCAGACGTTTTACTCATATGACAAAGAAAGATATTCGTGAATGGCATACCTGTGATGGTGTTGGAGATCTACCAGATGAACTCAAGATCAACCGGCTCGTGCAACAGTTGCTGCGACCGCTAATTCTTGGGATAGGCGTGGGTCTTGCGATCGTGATGTGGGCGGCGCGGGCCAGCGGCGCAGATGGCGCTGACAAGACGTTGTCCCCTTACTTCAGCGTGGAAACCAGTGATGCGAACGCTGTAGCGTTCCCTCTGAGATCTACCGATGTTTCGGTGATTATCTCCGGGGTGATGGCGGAGGTCACGGTCAAGCAGCTTTACGCCAACATGGGTAGTGGAGTGATAGACGCGGTGTATATTTTTCCCGCATCGACGCGCTCTGCCGTGCATGGCATGACCATGCGTATCGGCGACCGGACCATTGAAGCCAAGGTGCTGGAACGCGGCGAAGCACGCCAGGAATTCGAAAAGGCGAAAAGCGAAAAGAAAACCGCAGCGCTCCTGGAGCAGCAAAGACCGAACGTTTTCCAGATGAACATCGGACGGGTTCTGCCGGGCGACGAAGTCGAGATCGAACTGCGCTACACGGAGCATCTGGTGCCGGAAGAGGGCACCTACGAGTTCATGTATCCTACGGTGGTCGGGCCACGTTACTCAAATCAGCGGGAGAGCGAAGCGAAGGATTCGGAGAAATGGATCGCCAACCCGTATCTGAAAAAGGACATCCCGGCGCCCACGGCATTCAGCATCGCTGCGAGCGTCAATGGCGGAGTGCCGCTGACGTCTGTCGCCTGTGATTCCCATCCGGTGAAGATCGACTACAGCAATGAAACATCTGCGCAGATACTGCTCGATGAGTCAGAACTCAATGGAGGCAACCGCGACTTTATTCTTCGCTATGAACTCGCCGGGAAAGAAGTGGCGAGCGGGCTGCTCCTGCACGAAGCGGCAGCAGGTGCTGGCGAGAACTTCTTTCTGCTGACCGTGCAACCTCCAGCGCGAGTGAAGAACGAAGATGTCTCGAAGCGCGAATACGTCTTCGTGCTGGATGTATCGGGATCGATGGAAGGGTTTCCTCTGAACACAGCGAAGCAGCTGATGGCGAACCTGTTGAAAGAGATGCGCCCGACCGATCGCTTTAATGTCCTGCTCTTCGCCGGCTCGTCCGAAGTGCTGTCGCAACGGCCTCTTGCAGCCACGGCATCAAACCTGAAGAAGGCGAACGCACTGATCGATCGACAGGGCGGTGGCGGTGGCACGGAATTGTTGCCCGCGCTGTCGAGAGCCATGGCGTTGGAAAAAGCCGAAGGCTATTCGCGCAGCATTGTGATCGTGACGGATGGATATGTCCAGGTCGAGCGCGAGGCCTTTGACATGCTTCGCAACAATCTTGGCGAGGCCAACGCGTTCGCATTTGGCATCGGCTCAAGTGTGAATCGTTTCCTGATCGAGGGCATCGCTCGTGCGGGCGGAGGTGAATCGTTCGTAGTCACCCGTCCCGCAGAAGCAGCCAGTATGGCGCAAAAATTGCACGCCCACATCTCTGCGCCGGTGCTCACGGACATCGAGATCCTCTACAACGGTTTCGAGGCCTACGACGTGGAGCCAAAATCGAAGGGGTACCCGGACGTGATGGCCGAACGCCCGTTGGTGGTCTGGGGCAAATGGCACGGAAGTGCTGGTGGAAACATCGAGGTCACTGGCCTGCGGGGAGATGGCTCGCGCTATCGCCACGTTCATGAGGTCAACACTGGCGACGCTCGCACCAACCCAGCGCTGCCCTATCTGTGGGCGCGCAATCGCATTGCAACACTGAGCGATTACATCGGCGTGAATAAGACCGATGAGGACGTTCGCGAGGTGACCAATCTTGGTATCAGTTACAACCTGCTGACGGAGTATACTTCGTTCATTGCCGTGGATACGGAGGTGGGTGCGCCGGAAAACTCAGATGTGCCGACGCTGGTGAAGCAGCCCCTGACATTGCCACAAGGTGTTAGCAATGCCGCAGTCCCTGAGCCGCAAACAGCCCTGCTCGCACTAGTGGCCACGTTCATCCTGCTGTGTGGGCGCAGTCGACCAAGCCGTCGATAAACCGAAGCAACATGAACCGTTCCCGAGCCCTGCTCCTTTTCGCATTGGCGATCGCGTTCTGGCCAGTTGGCCGCTGGTACGTGATGCGCATGACCGATGGATCCGATGAACCGTGGGGCATCCTGGCGCTGTTGATTGCGCTGGCGTTCGCACTTAAAACACGTCGATCAGCCGATCCTCCGAAGCACCTCACGCCGATCGTGGCAGTGTTAGGAATCTATCTGGCAACCTTCTCATGGCTGCCACCGCTGCTGAAGGGATGCCTGATGATGGTGACGTTTGCGCTGGCGCTACCGGCAGGGGCTGGAGCGCCGGGGATCCGTGGCTTGTTGCTCCTTTCGCTGCCAGTCATGGCATCCGCCCAGTTCTTTGCGGGATTCCCGCTGCGGGTGATTGCCGCAAAAGGCGCGGCAACGCTGCTTCACCTTTCTGGATGTGACGTCAACGCCAGTGGGGCCGCATTGCTTTGGCAGGGTGAGTCGATTCTCGTCGATGCGCCGTGCAGTGGTATTCGTATGCTGTGGGTGGGCATGGTGATGTTCAACATCGGCGCAGCCAGGACTGGCCTGCAGTGGCGGCCGTTTCTAGTCGGATCACTCGCCGCTGTTGCGATCATTGTTGCCGCGAATGCCGTCCGTTGTGCCCTGGTATTCGTCGAAGAAGCGGGAATCGCTGACGTGCCAGCCGGCTGGCACGTCGGCGTTGGACTCTCGGTATTTGCCGGAACCGGATTCCTTTTACTCGGCCTCGCCGGCAAGTTGAAAACCACTCGTTGGCAGTCGATCCACTACTACCGCTATCATCATGATATTCCCTGAGATCCGCCGATCCAACGTCATGCTGGCGATCATTTGCATGCAGTGTGCCATCGCCGCAGCACTGCCCACTTTGCAATCGGACGACTCGGACGCCCAAGCTGATCATCAGCCCGCGACCCAAGGATTTGCATGGCCGCGGACATTCGAAGGAGCTGCGCTGGCTCCCGTTGAACTCGATGCCAAAGCGAAAGCCGCGCTCCATCGATTCCCCGGTGATGTCGCTCTGTTCACCGATGGCGAGCGCTACGTTCTCTTACGGCACGTGACCCGGGCCACACGCCAACTGCATTCCTCTGCCGACTGCCTGCAGGGAATGGGACACCAGATCCGCTCGCGAGACATCATCACCCGCGGCGAAGATGACAACCATGACAGCCAATGGGCCCGGTTCACGACTGACACGGGCATCGAAGCCTTCGAGCAGATTCGTTGTCAACGCAATCACCAGACATGGACCGATGTGTCCGCCTGGTTCTGGGATGCAACCTTTCACAGTGAAGATGGGCCATGGCTCGCAGTCACGGTTTTCGATGCGGATTTCAGGGGAAGGGCCGATGAATCGAAGTGATTTCGTATGAAGCGGACGCAGTGGTAGTAGAGAAAGCGTCTGACCCTTTACAAGACCCCTTTGGTATCTATTCGATCAGTGATTCGTGTGCTGCCCACCACCCCGAGCAAAGGCACAGGGAAGTCGGTGGCCCGATTGTGGGATGCACATTCATCGAGCCGGACGCGCTTCCCCAGCTCGGCGGAGAAGCGGAGTCGGACCACGCGTTGGCAGATTGGCAAATTGGCAGATGATCATTCAAAATGGTAGCTAACCCAGCCGTGCCGCTTTTCGCCGGGAGGGCAGACTTGCAGGTGCGCGACATCGTTCTTTCCAAGAGACGCCAGGTTGTGGGCGTCGGTGGAGCAGGTTTGGTTTTCGATTCCCATGAAGGGATGGTCTGGTGTCCAGACGACGAGATGGGTGAATTCTTTTGACGCCTCGAAGGTGATGCTGCGGCCGACATTGCGGAAGTCCACTTTTGCGGGCTTTTCGGGAACCATGCCGATGAACACATCGTCTGACTGGTAGCCTTCCAGCGACACGGGCTGGCGGGCATCGAGCTTGTTACCATCAAGGCTCAGGAGCTTTCCGGTCGGCAATTGCTGCACCGACTCCATCAACGATTGCGCGGGGACTTGAAGGTAGGTGTCTTTGCGTGATCCGTGGTACTTGATATAAGGATGCAGAGCGACGCCGAAGGGAAGGTTCTTGCCGCTGGCGTCGTTATCGACTTCGTAGTCCCATCGCACGGAGCCATCCAGAACGGTTACTTTGAGCCGGAAGGTATGCTCAAAGGGAAAGAGTCGACCGCGCTCACTCTTGTCATCGAACCGGATCGCGGCGGTGACTGTGACAGCATCTGCGGTGACATGTGTTGACTCACAGTAGAACTCCGCATCGTTGACCAGCCCGTGAATGTGATTGCCCGTCCCTTCCTGGAATACGAATTGGTTTCCCTCAAACTCGAAGTGACCGCCCTTAATGCGATTCGGTGTCGGATAGAGCACTGGGGTTCCACAACGCACGCCGGGCAGCTTCGACAGCTCTTCGGGCTGGTGGAGATACTCGACTCCCCGATACACGACCGATTGCACATTTGCCCCGGCTGCGGGAACGAAGGTGCCGACAGTCTCCCCCTGAGACATCACGTAAACGTCCCAGCCGGTCTTCCCGTCTTTGGTCACGGTCAAGCTGCCGGCGTAGGAAGCCGCCGTCATTGCCAGAGCAAGAAAGAGAATCGAAGGAAGTGTGCGCATAGAAGATGGTCCTATGTCCTCAACACTCTGGGGTCAATCTTTATCGTTCCGTGCCACTTTTTGCAGATTGATTCGCGATTGGGCTAACGATTCATGCGCGTAGCCAATCAAAGCTATTCAAGGCCTCGCAACGAAAAACGCCCGACCTTACTCGCCGCCTTGGAACTGGATGCGGTAGAGGCGCTGATAGATTTCTGACTTCTCCAGCAGCTCTGCGTGAGTGCCGACGTCGATGATCTGGCCTTGATCCATGACGACGATCTGGTCCGCGCCGAGGACGGTGGAAAGGCGGTGCGCAATGGCGATCACAGTCTTGCCTCGCTCAAGATTCTCGATGGCTTCCTGCACTTTCTGTTCCGATTTGGAGTCAAGTGCGGACATGGCTTCGTCGAGCAGGAGGATCGGCGCATTGCGCAGGAAGGCGCGCGCGATGCTCAGGCGCTGCTGTTGACCACCCGAAAGCGTACACCCTTTGTCGCCGAGAACCGTTTCGTAGCCGTTTGGTTGTTCGGTGATGAATTCATGAGCGAACGCCTGGTTCGCAGCCAGTTCGACCTCCCCACGTGTGGCCCCAAGTTTCCCGTAACGGATGTTGTTGTAGATGGAGTCGTGGAACAGGAATGTTTCCTGGTTCACGATGCCAATTTTGTCACGCAATGACTGCTGGGTGACGCTGCGTATATCTTTTCCATCGATGTAAATGCCCCCCTCTTCCGGATCATAAAAGCGCATGATGAGCGACAGCATGGTCGTCTTTCCTGCGCCACTTTCGCCGACCAGAGCATAGGTTTTTCCCGGCTCGCACGTCAGATTGACTCCGTTCAACGCAGGCGCTTTGCTGTGATAGCGGAAGTGGACATTGCGGAACTCGATGCGGCCTTCCGGCACCGTGAGCACAACCGCGTCTTCCTGATCAGCGACCGCTGCTGGTGCGTCGATATAGGCGAACACTTTCGTCGTCGCCACGAGGCACTTCTGCAGTTGTATCTGAATCTTCGAAAGCGCTTTGGCATGCGGATACATGCCGATGAGTGCGAGATAAAGGATTAGGAAGTCGTCGGTCGCGATGTTGAACTTCCATGCATAGACCAGTCCAGCGGCGATGCCCAGCGATGCGAAGGCTTCCACGAATGGCCCAACGATTTCCATCGCCTTCTGCCAGCGCATGACAAACTCCAGCATGCGCTTTGATGCCGCGTCGAATTTCTCGCACTCGTAGTCTTCGCGAGCATGCGCTTTGACCACGCGAATTCCGGCAAAACTCTCCTGCATCATGACCATGAGCATCCCGGCTTGCTCCTCCTCGCGCCCGCCTGCCTTGCGCACTTTTTTGCTCACGGCCACCACAGGAATGAGGCAGAGCGGGAACAATACCAGGGCGGCGAAGGTGAACCAAGGGTCCACGGCGAGCAGAAACGCGACGATGGCAACGATCGAGATCGGATGTTTGATCAAGTCGCTGGCAAGGTTGGTGCCAGCCGTTTGCGCCATGCGCGTCTGGTTAAAGACGGTCTGAATCAGCTCACCGGTTTTCTGTTTGTTGAAGAAGCTGAGGGATTGGTTCAGCAGTCTATCGAACAACTCGGATCGCAAATCATACAGCACCCGGTTGCCCACCCAGATCATGCAATACTGGTGCATGTAACCGAGCATGCCCCGGGCCAGGATCATCAAGGGAATCAGCGAGCACACACCGATCACTGCCCAGATGTTGTCCTTCAAATCGATCGGCGGCAACTTGTTCAGGATCTTGTCGATTACCTTATCCGGCTTTCCACCAGGCTTTCCTGTTTCCTTTGTCCTTTCCATTTCCACATTCGCCGCTCGCACCTGTTCCACGGTAATCCTGGCACCCGTGCTGCGGTTGAATTCAGCCGTGAAGCGCTCGAATTCAGCCGTCTCGGCAGCTGTGAGTGCCGTCTCGAGCGTTTTGACAGGCTGCGGTGGCACCAGCTTTGCTTGAAGGCGCACGGCCTCCGCTGGCCGACCGCTCAGCGCCGCGTCGATCTGCTTCACCTCGAACTCCTTGTCGGGTTCTACCACGGAGTTGAGAGCCTGCGTGAGTACCGTCGCTTCGTCCGAAAAACCAGACGCCAACACCAGCCCGAATACCAGCTTGAACGTGCCGAGCATCACCACATTGAACAGGCCCGCGAGTACGCCGAATACAACACCCGCAGCGAAGCGAGCCTTATACGGCTTCAGGCGGCCGAGGAGTCGCCTATAGGGCGTTTTTGCCGCCTGCAGGAACTCCTTGGTCGACATCTGGGAAATGTCTTTCCGTGAAACTTTTTCCATATCGAGAGCCCGCCGGCGTCAGACGGACAGCGAGGCGGGCATCGATAGCACGCCAGAGGTGATCCGTCGACAGATCCGTCGTGAAGGCAGCCCGTTGATTGTTTCGTAAATTATTGCATATGAGTCATTTATGTAGTGATGCAGAGGTGCGCATTTTCTGCCCGCTATCCTTCTGGCGAACAAGGCGGACCAGTCTGTCCGGCAATCGTCTGTTTCGAATCGAATCGCCTGCTGCACAGAGACGGTTTCGGCGGACAAGCCCGCCTGGAATGAGAAACTAAAGTGTCTGACACTTTACAAGACCTCACCGTCCTGTACTACTGTTACATCTGCCATCAGCAAGGGCAGCGGAGTTCCCCACGGCATCCCATTTGCCCATCTCTACCAGCGTGTGCCCACTTCCTCCAGACCTTCGACGCTGCCGAGGTAGAGGTATCCCTCGACGTCAGCATCTTGAAACGGCTCTTGCAGTGGCAGCCGAATCCGCGCGTATTGGCCTTGATCGACGGCTTCGATCTGATCAAGTTCTGCCAGGCATACGGCGTCGATTTCCCACACCTCACCGTCGATCGACACGCCGGTCTCAGGACTATCGGCTTGCACCAGGCCCGGATATTCGCCCAGGCTGAATAGTCGAAAGTGTGGGAGCGTGCATGCTTCTCCCACGAATGTTTGAGCCTGCAGCGCGTAATGCAGCGGCTGGTCTCGTTTCAGAGTTCCGTAGACAAAGATCTTCACTTCAGTTCGATTTAAAAGTGGTCAAACAGTATCCACTTCCTACTTTGGCACAATCCATGATGAAACCGATTTTACTTGCACTCTTGCTATCTATGTCCGCCTGGTCGGCAGGTGGGCGTGATCTGACTGGGCTGGGCGTAGAGCCGATGACCATCGAGATCGACGGCCACCGTGGGTTCCTCCTCAAGCCGGACGCACGCTGGCCAGGGCCTAATGCAACACCGTGGGTTCTCTACGCACCGTCCTTGCCTCCGTATCCAGGTCAGGAAGAGCACTGGATGCTTGAGCGATTGCTCGCGGCCGGCGTGGCTGTCGCGGGAATCGATGTGGGTGAGTCTATGGGGAATCCCGAAGGCCGCCGGATTTACACCTCGTTTCACGAAGTCCTCACGGAGCAACACGGCCTCACCGCAAAGGCCTGCCTGCTGGCGCGCAGTCGCGGCGGATTGATGCTGTATAACTGGGCTGTCGAGAATCCTGACAAGGTGGCAGCCATCGCGGCGATCTATCCGGTGTGCGATCTGCGCACTTACCCTGGGCTTGAGACTGCGGCAAAAGCCTACGGATTCGAACTCGCTGAGATGGAACGCCTGC
>JAQCER010000015.1 GCA_027618625.1 Verrucomicrobiota bacterium | reverse complement strand
ATCCAGGCGGCTATTACGGACTTGGCATCAATGGCGAAGATCATCTCGTGCTGATGCGAAAAATCTGGCTTGGGCGTAGAATCGATCTTGCTTGGCCCTACCCATTCTCGAACAGACGCGTCTCAGTGGTTGCGCCTCCAGAGAGGGAGGGGCATCGACTTCGCCCGGTGCACATCGAGTGCCGTCACCCTCTCCACCTGCAATCCTGCTCCGTGAACACTCCGGGCGGCGAAGTGAAACTGAAGGCTGGCTCCCTGCACCAGTCACCTCCAAACTCAAGCAGCGGCCTGACCTTTGCTCCTACTGGCGAACTGTGGGAAATGTCGCTGGAAGACAAAGCCATGGTGCTGAAATCTTACGACGCCTCCAACTTTCAACTTTTGTCCTCAGCCCACACAGCCAGCCTGTTCGGCAAGGAGGACACCGCCGACGTTCAACGCCGAACCGCTCCCCTGCCGATGGCATGCATCGACGGGCAGGTGTTTTTTGCGTTTCGATCATTCCTCTGTCGCTATCAACAGGGAGACTTTGCCTGGCTCGAACTTCCGGACGCCATCACCGATATTCAGTGCGGCGTGGCGAATGGGCAACCCCTCGTAGCTGCGGCGATGGCGACCGCTGGCGTTGCCATCATTTCCTGCGGCGGCCTGTGGGGCGTTTGGGAACATCACGCCCCCGATGCAGATCAGTGTAAGATCCGCTTTCTCCATGATGGACTGCTCGCTGTTGCGAACACGCGTTTGCTTGAGCTTTACCGAATCAACACGATGGCCAGCGAAACGAAACGCTGCGCCCGAGAACTCTTCACGCTCCCTGACCTCCTCGCCATTCTGCCTGGAGAGGAACCAGACGTCGTTGTGATCATGACCTCGCTGCAGTCTCACTACTACCGCATGATCGCACTGTAGAGCGCTCGCAGAATCACTCGTCAGTAGCCCTCGGTGTCCTGCATTTCTGCCAAATAATCGGACACTGCGATCCCCACAACTATTCCGGCAATCACGGCTGAGAACACTCCACTCCAGAGGTGATCAAATCGCGCCTCACCTCGCCGCGGCAAGGGCACGCACTGACTCAACAATCCAGCGATCGGAGCCAGGCATAACGCCAGCGCCAGCCCGTAGCGCAGCTCTGCGAACAACCATCCTGACCAACCGAGCAGTGCGAACATCACTCCCCACAGCGCTGGAATCCCCATGGGTTGAAGTTTGCGATTTCTGAAAATGATCAGCAGAGAAGCGGTCGCGAGGGTGGTTGCGAACGCACCAGCAGCCTGCCCGAGGCGTGCAGCACCACCCAACTGTAACAGGACTGCCAGTCCTATCAGCGGTGGAACCAGAGCGGACAGCGGCAGTTGGATACGCTTGCCATTGCTGCTGCTGCTTTGATTCGTTCCGAATGCCTCTGAAAGAACGGCACACAGCCCCATGGTCGCCAGCATTGCTGCAGTCACCAGCGCCTTTCTGCCCAGCCCACCTTCCTCTGCAAGCCAGGCGGGGTAGACACACCAAATCAATAAACCGAAGAGCAGCATCCCGACCCCTCCCGCACCCGGGACTCCCAGCCTTGGCACACGCATACTTCCGACTACAAGTGCCGATGCAACCACCCCGAGAAACACAAAGTCTTCACTAGTGGCAGGCGGAAGTCTGGGCAATCCGAACAGCCACAACACAGGCCCAATCACTGCACCAACGATACCAACCCACCACAGATCGGCAGGCATTTTCCGAATGATCAAGAGGCAAACGACAAAAGGAATCGCCGCACTGAAGACTACCGTTCCATGAACGAGGTCGTCCCAGTTCCTGAGCCAATCAAACGTGGCCACTTACTTTTTTGTCCCGACAATCTCAAGCGTGATGTCAACTTCGTCCGCAGTATCCGGAACACGGTAGCTCATGCCGTAGTCGCTCCGCTTAATCTTGAAACTCGTCTTCCCACCATTGTCACCCGAAGGCTCGAACACCACCTTCACAGTCTTCGTCTTGTCCAGCAGGGTGAACTCACCTTCGATCTCATACTTGCCCTCTTCGGTCTTTTCCACCTTGGTGCTCTTGAACGTCATCTTCGGAAATTCCTTCACTTTGAAAAAATCCTGATTCTTCAGATGCTCGTCACGCTTCTTGTTCTCCGTGTCGACACTGTCCGTCTTCACCTCAATTTTCACTGCCGATTTTGAGGGATCCGCGTCATCGAACACAACTTCACCGGAAAAATCACTGAAAGATCCAGCGACATCCTGATACTCGGCGACATTCGGAGGCTTATTCTTGATCGAAAATCCGACCTTCGATTTTTTTGAATCGATGACGAATGTTTCGGATCCATAGACGTGACTTGAGGCAATCGCCAGCCCAAGCGCAACGACAATAACAATGCAACGAATCGCTTTCATATCATCCCATCATCACAAGAACTGACGCAGAGCGCAAGTGATTTATTGTTACAACCTTATCTCTGGCAGAAAGAAGAATAGCTTGGAATCGATTTAAAATGCTAGCATCGCAATCCAGCCCCATCACCTCAGATCGAGACATACGCCTTCTTCAGTGCTTCGAGCGTAAACACAGCTGTTGGCAAATACGGGCGTCGACCAGCATTTGCCGGCGAGGACGTCAGCTCGGCATAATTCTTTATAGCTGGATGGAGTCGCCTCGACCAGCGCAACCTCCCCCTTGTCACTCAACGCGACAAGATGCTCACCAACGAGGATGACATTTCCCGGCCCGTAGCCATCCTCCGACCATTTGACTTCACCAGTCCTGATGTCGACGCACTTGAGTGGCCCTTTGCCATATTCTTTGAAACTGAACATTCCATAAAGGAACCCGTCCTTACAAACGGGAGTGCTCCAGTGATTCTGAAGATCTCCATCCTTGCGCCACAGTTCTTCTGCCTTGAAACCACTGCCGTCCTTAACAATCTTGCAAGCACCAGCGCCCACACCGTAGCCTGCGGAACAATAGACGATGTCATTCCAAACCACAGGCGCTGCTGCAGTGGATACGCGGAACGGATATTCGAAAAACCAGAGTTCCTCGCCGTTTTGAGGATCTACCGAAACCAGGCCCTCCCGGGCGAAAAAGATCACCTGACGCTTTTCCAGGATGGTCGCTGCGATTGGAGTCGCGTGGGTCATGGTGTAGTCGTGTTTCTTCCACTTTACATCGCCCGTTTTCTTGTCGAAACAGAGTATCGCCTGTCCCTTTCCGCCGCCGAACGCATACACGGCATTCCCTTCCAGCAGCGGGCTCGCTGCGTTCATCCACTTGATGTTCTCGCCTCCGAAATCCTTGGCGATCGAGTGGCTCCAGACTTTCTCTCCATCCGTCGCGTTGACACACTCGATATTGAGGGCTCCATCGATCGCATAGACAAGGCCGTCATCGAATGCAGGCGTGGAGCGGGGGCCATCGCCACCTTTGTTGTCGGGCGTTCCGGAATCCCCACCGCCATCGTAGCGGGTGAGTCCCATTGGATGCGCCCACAGTTCCTTGCCATCGGCAGCATTCAGGGCAAGGATCGTCTCTGACTCGTTGCCATCAAATTCCCGTCTTACCGTCGTAAAAACCTGGTCTCCCGAGACCACAAACGAACTGAAGCCGGTGTCGGTCTTGACCTTCCAAACTTGCTTCGGACCTGTCGATCCCCAGTCGGATTTTGCAATGGTTCCCGAGGTGGTTCGGTTGGAATTCGCCCCATTGTACTGCGGCCAAGCTACCCCAACTGTAGCGGGTAGACCCACGAATGCAGAAACTTTGGTCGGATCTTCCAGAGGCACACTTGCGGCATCAGCACCTGCAATACGGAAGATCTTGGAATTGTAAGACAGAATGAGAATCTCGTTATTCTCATCTTCACAAAACGCAGAAGGCTTACAAAGGCCAGGGTTGCCCTCAACGATGAGCGTGTTCTCTGTTGCTTTCCCATCCTCATACTTGAGCGCCCAGATATTGCCTGATCCCCAGTCCCCGTAGACGTAGTAGCCCTTGAGATCTGGAAGCGTCTCGCCGCGATAGACCACACCACCAGTGATGCTGATACCTTGAGTGTGATCATACGCATGGATCGGCTCGATTAATTTTACGTCCTCTGGCGGCGCATCTTTACGCAAGCTGAAGGCCTCCCCTCCCTCGCGGAAATTCCACCCGTAGTTGCCGCCCTTCTCAATGATGTTCACTTCCTCCCAGACAGCCTGACCCACATCAGCAACCCAGAATCTACCGTTGCCCGGCTCGAAATAGATTCCCCAGGGATTGCGCATTCCATAACACCAGATCTCCGGTCGAATGCCTTTCTCCGGCTCTCCGGGATGACGGACAAATGGATTGTCATCCGGAACACGGTAAGGCAAGGCACCCGAACGGCCATCGACGTCGATACGCAAGATCTTGCCATTAAGGACCCAGAGGTTTTGCGCGAGACGGTGGGGATCGTTTCCGTTCCCTCCATCGCCCAAACAAATGTAGAGATAGCCATCCGGCCCAAAGCCCATGTTGCCGGAATTGTGATTCCAGAATGGCTGGGGCACTTCCATCAGTATCCGCTCGGTCGCCATGTCCGCCTTGGACGGGTTATCTTGCGCAACTTGGACTTCGCTGATCACACTCCGCTTTGGATTCTGTTGCGAGTAATAGATGTAGAACTTTCCGTTTTCCTTGAACTTCGGGTGAAAGCTGATGTTGAGAAGACCTTCCTCAAATGCTCCGTCCGGCGCCGCGAGTGAACGATCGGAAATGTCCAGGAAAACCTCGCGCTCAGCAGAGTTCTCATCTGCCGGAAGAATGTAAATCTGTCCCGTCTGCTGGAGTGAAAATCGGCGATTCGTTCCATCAGGTGCAATCGCATGCTGAACCGGCCTTTCCAGTTTCTGGTTTGAGTAGATTTCCTTGAGCATTACCTGCGGGGCTGTGCCCGAAGCCGATGACAGCCCAACAATCGCCCCCAACGTTGAGGCGGCGAAAAGCGAAGATTTTTTCATGGCAAATGACGAGTGAATGGGTGACTTCGTGTGAAAGTTTATGGATCGATCGGGTTTGTGCACGAAGGATACGACTAAGGCGAGAAAAGAATTGTGGTGATTCGAAAATCTGATAAATTTAGTATTTTTACGATTTATGTGTGGAATTATTGAATATATAGGAAAACGAGAAGCCGCTCCCATTATGGTGGAATCTACGAGCAACCGGACTCCATCTATCTTGAATGCGATGCGTGGTCGGCTTTCGATCGAGGAAGCAACCGCTGTTCTCGGGGGACTGGATATGTGTCGATAAGCAACGGAACCTCGCCAAAAGCGTGACCGTGGAATGAGGCTCAACCAAAACTCAGGCTCCGCCCTCAATAAGCAATCACCGCCGCCGCTATTACTCTTTCCGAATCGCTTCTAGCAGTGGCAGGCGCAGGGCCGCGCTCGCAGCCAGCCAGCAGAATGCCAGGCCGCCCACCAGAATTCCGCCAGCCAGAAAGCCGATCAGTCCAAAGGGAACGCCAGTGGGACCGCCACCGAGCATCGGGAACACAGCGATAACCGCGGAGAGCAGACCGATCGCCAATCCAGCAAGAAGAAGGAACCAGTGCTCGCCCAGAACAATGCAACGCAGTGCTGGCTTGCCAAATCCGATCGCCTGCAAGGTTCCAAATTCCGCCCGCCTTTCGAGCACGTTGCGAGCGACCAGAATCCCCAGTCCGACCGTCGACAGAACCAGCGCGAAGGCGCCCAGCGTGCTGAAGATACCAATGTAAGTATTCTGCACTGCATTGAACTGCGCCAGCCTCGCTGCGGCTGAAGTCAGGGCCAGGCCGCGGAGTCCCAGTTGCTTGGTCAGCATTGCGGCCAAAGCATCTTCCCTGTCAGGTTCCGCATCGACCAAAAAGTAGCGATAACCGGCAGCGTCTGGAAAATGATTGATGAAGTTTTCTTCTGAAATCACCACCTTCCCCTGTAGCAAAGCATTGTTCAGAGTCCCAACCAGCTTGATTGGCACCGTTTTGCCCTTGCCATCGACGTAGGGGATGGTGTCGCCCAGTTTCACCTTCAGTGCATACATCGCCGAGTTGGCATCCATGACCGCAGGCACGGCACCACCTTCCAACTTGGCATCGAGGATCGTCCACGCCGAGGCACCTTCTGCCACAGTCACAAAACTGGACACTGCTTTAAAACTGAATGCCTCTCGAGAAGCAAGTCCCGCAGGATCAACCCCGGCCACGGCTGGGATCTGGGCGTGATTCAAGTTCAGGCAACTGGCTTCGTCACCCTCTTGCACCCGGAATGGCACGACGGATGCCCCGGCCATCTCCTTTTCTTCGATCGCATACGCTTCGCGACCTTCATCGGAGTTCAGATCTTCGTAGACAGGCAGTGATGATTCCCCGACAAAGGCAAAGCCACCGGTGCCTGCCGATCGATCACGAGCATCGCGATTCGCGTCCTGTCGAAACAGGTTTACCACCGTGATCATGAAAATTCCGGCAGCAAGGACACCGGCAATCGCCAGACTGCGGCCAGGCTTCCGCACCGCATTGCGCATCCCCATCTGCCAGATCGACACATGTCCATCGGCTGCGGACTTACTGCCCGCCCGCTTCATGAGCGACCAGGTGATCAACAGTCCCAAAATCAACAGGGCTGCACCACCGAAGAACCAGGCACCGACCATCGCGTCGGTAGACAACGCCGTGAACCCCATCCCTAACACTGTCGCTATTCCGCAAACTATCGCGCTGCCCCACACGATTCGTTGCGTCCCGCGACCCCACGGCTTCGACTGCACCTGCACACCTGCAAGCAAATCCTTTGGCTGAGTTTTGAGAATCCGCCGACTGGCAAGGTACACGGTCAGCCATGCCATCGCCACCGTGCCCACGTAGGCGTAGATCAGCGACATCGGGTTGAGTGAAAAGTGAAACTTCAGCCCTGACACCGCCCCCGACCAATCGCCAGAAAGTTGCCCGAGAATGAATTGGGTATAGGCCACTCCTCCGAACAATCCGACCGCGGCACCGAGCACTGCGATTCCTACACCTTCGACAATGAACAGCTTGCGCACCATTTTCGCAGGAATGCCCACTGCGGACAGCACCCCGATCTGAGCACTGCGGTTCTCGATACTGAACAGAAAAAGCAGCGCGGCGAGGATCAGGGCTGTCAGAATGAGGAAGAATCCGAACGCGAGAAAGTACTGCTCCAGCGGCAAAGCCCTCGCCACAGCCGGCGCGCTTCGGTCGACCTGATTCACCAGATTCAATCCAAAGCTCGCCACCGTCAGCTCCCCTTTCAATTTCGCTAAAAATGCAGCTTCATCCAGGTTCTCAGCGCTGAATCGGACTCCCGTGACATTGCCAAAGCGATTGGCCCAAATTTCACGCCCCTTTTCTATGGCAATAAATACCTTCGGGGTCGATTTGTAAGTGTCCCAGTAGACTTCGTCCTTCTCGCGGATCTGATTAAAGTCGACCTCATATCCAGGATCCCATTCGGAGCAATTGTCCTCATCCGACACGCCGGGGAACTCTGGAGTCCATGTGCCATTGATGGCGGGATGCGTCATCGGCAGAACCGCTTTCACCGTGAACGTGGTTGGGGCTTCCTTGAGAGACCGCCCGTCATCCAAGACGAAATAATGCAATGTAAGGGAATCCCCCAGACCAATGCCAAGGTCATCCGCAAGCCATTGACTGATCACCGCCTCATCTTCGGCCATGTCCGCAGGCAACACGTCACGGTATCCGCGCGGCAGCGCTGTCACCATCGAGTACGGGGTTACATTGTCACCACTTTCGATTCTGTTGACCAGATAAGTAGCCACTGGCTGGGCATCCTTCACCACATCCATCGTCGCCTTTTCGATCGCGGGATCCACGAAAATGCGCGAGCTATTGAGATTCCAGGTTTTGCCGTCTTCGACCAGTTCGAGTGCGACTTCCGCGTCAGCAAGCTGCCAGTTGTCATCCACTTCAGCCAACAAGCCATCGAACGTTTTCTGGGGATACTCAGCGGTGGTTTCCGGGGCCGTTCCGAGCATCAAATTCACACGGCCCTGTTCTTCCACAAGTTCCTGGAGTTGCGCCAGAGGGACGAACACGTTGAGTGGCGGCAATTGCTCGGCCCGAAGCGAGAAATCCCCGCCATTGTCTGCGGCTACGATCGCTTTCACCTCATCGCGCAGCGTCACCAGATCCTCCTTGCTTCCTGACAAGGGTGCATCCCTCGAAAGCGCGCCCGGCTTTTCGACGCGAATAATGACCGTTTCGCCTTGCGCAATTCCGTAGGTCGATGCCAGTGGATCGTTGATCAAGACACCACCGGGCAGGTCGGCACCCGTTCCCTCAAGCCCAGTCTTCCAGAATTCAGGAGTGACACCGAGAACGTTCACCTTGTTAATACGCTGTCCGCCGCTGGCCGTCGTGACCGTCCCTCGCAATACCAGAACCCCTGCTCGGGTACTTGGGCCGCCAGACAATTTTTCGACCAGCCCGCTGGTAAAGAAACGATCGCCACCTACCAGCGCCACGTCCGCCTTGCCCAAGCGCACATCATTCTGCCGCTTCAAAGTCGCCCGCACCGAATCACCCACGATCAGGGATCCACTGACGACTGCCGACGTGATGGCTACTCCAAGCAGCAGGCCAATATGCCAGCGCCAGTAGTAAACGATTCCGCGTTTCACGAGACTCCAAAAACTCATGCTTCGATTATGACGCTGGATTCGCCCGATGCGAGGCCTTTATCACCCCGTCCTCACAAGGAGGGGCGGACTCCGATCCGCCCGCTTCCAGCGACAAAGACGGATCGGAGTCCGTCTCTCCTTGGTGGTTTGTTGGAAACAAGTTCCGCTCGACTGAATTGACGCGGAGCCTTATCTGGCTAAACTACTGCCATGAAATCCGCGAAACCCCTCGGCTCATCCATTTTTGTTTTAGCCATGATCACGACCATCACCGGTTGCTTCGGCGATGAAGAAAAAACGAGCGTAACGAAAGGAAAGATCGAATTGAAAAGTGACACAGACAAGGCTGCCAACGAATCGAAGTTCGAAACCATCGCACTAGGTGCCGGATGCTTCTGGTGCATCGAGGCCATCCTCGAGCGAGTCAAAGGTGTCGAATCGGTGGATTCCGGTTACTCCAATGGCGCCGTCGAAAATCCTACCTACGAGGAAGTCTGCACCGGCCGCACCGGCCACGCGGAAGTGGTGAATGTCAAATTTGATCCCGAAGTCCTGCCGCTGGAGAAGCTGCTCGATATCTTTTTTGATCTGCACGATCCCACGACCCTGAATCGGCAGGGCGCTGACCGTGGCACCCAGTATCGATCAGGCATCTACTACAGCACGGAAGAGCAGAAAAAAATCGCAACCGAAGTCACGAAACGCTGGAACGAATCCGGTCACTACAAGGATCCGATTGTCACTGAAATTGTGAAAGCTGAAAAGTTCTACCCCGCTGAAGACTACCATCAGGATTATTTCGCGAACCAGCCAACCGCTCGCTACTGCCAGGTGGTCATCGTCCCAAAATTGAGGAAGCTTGGCCTGCTGAAGGACGGAAAGTGATGCGATCGTCCCGCCGCTGAGAAGGTATCACTGAGCAGGCGTGATCGGCAATTGTGCCCTTGCTCACTTCTTCGCGGCGTGGCGATACGTAAGTGAGTAATGCGTATTTTCGGTGTCGAAGGGCAGCATTCATCAGCGCTGTTCTGCATTGAGTCATCTTCTGGTTCGCAATCGTTCCCTCGCTCGCTTCTTTGGTCAGTGGAGTCGCTCATCGACCCAAAGTGAGTGAACTGGACTCTTACTCCTAGAACCCAGAATTCACCGATTCACCCAAATCTTCTCAATCCTCCCAAGCTCGGCATCGATGTCCGTCCCCTGGTAGAACGAGAACCATCCGTGCAGCGTGCGCATCTCGCCGGGCGGACAGTCGGGAAATTTGGGATCGGAATGCAGGCAAGGCACCGGCGGATTCGCCCATGCGCGGGTCGCCTTCTTCCATTTTGTTGTTAACCATATAAGATCAACTCCATGCGCGGTGGCTGGGTTCCCAGGCCGTGATCACCCAGCGATCTCCAGCAGCATTCCGCGCAGCGACAAACGGTTGCCGCAAAAGCTTGTTGTCGTTGGTCTGATCAGCGAACCCGTCGACAGCTTTCAGCATCACGCAGTTCTGCACCCGTAGATCCGTCAACTCTGCGTCCGTGCCATTCTTCAGCCAAATCTTCATTTCAAGGTGGTCTGCTTTGGCGACAACATGGGTGCCAAAGACGATACCGTTCGGCAATGTGCGCTCGCTAAACAGGCTTCCGTCACCCCGCCGCTCCCATTCCAGGGCTTCGAGCGTTTCCTTTTTCTCGTCCCAAATGGTGGGAATGTGAGTGTGAGCAAGATAAGTCAGTCCCAGGTTTGACCAGATGGCTTCCGGCAAATCGAGGACGGCATAGCTTTTCGGATCCCAGGGAGTGAAGACACTTACCTTGGTTTCGCGCTGAGGAGCGATCGCCCCGTCAAGGAATCCCACTCGCGGATGCCTTCCGCCAGGATAGGGCAGCATCCGTAGCGAGCCAGCAGGCTTGATTGGATCTGCTCCCCTGTCGTCGCCACCTATGCCGAAATTTCTCAGAGCCGTGGCCACTTCTTCATTACCCATTCCCGTAGCAGTGCACACTTCATCGATAGAATATCCATGGCCGATCACCATGTTCTCCAGCCAGTAGCGCATCTCAGCATCACCTGCAGGTTTGCGACCACTGGTGGGCTCTGGCTCCTGAGCCTGACCCGCCGCGGCTCCTACAGCTGCAAGGACGATCGCCAGCAAACCCAGCGATGATCGCAAGGCTCCCGCAACCACCATCACCGCTGAGGCGACCGCTGAAACGATCACTGTTTCACGTGAGTGTATTTGATGAGTCGGCCAAAGCGGTTCCACTCCTGCGCGTAAAGGTCGCCCTTTGCGTCAAAGGTGAACCCGTGCACAGCGACCAGCGCCCCATCTACCCACGACTCCGGCGGCACACCATTGCCCTTCTCACGGTCAGCTGGATCGTCGCCCAAGCGAACGATGAGCTTGTTGTCCCTGTCATAAAGTGACAGGCGACCGCCGAGTTCGCCGACCGCCAGCAGATCGCCGTAAATGTCCGCGGCACAGGGCTGGCGAAGTTCCGCATCGATCGTCTGGATGAAGCTGCCGTCCATCGCATGGAGTTGGAGACGATTGTTCTCACGATCGCTGATCAGAAGTGTGGGTTTCTCCTGGCGCGTGTCGATCAAGACATTGTGGCAGACGTTAAACTTCCCGTTGTCAGGCCCCTTTCCACCAAAGGTCGTCATATAATTGCCGGACTTGTCGTAGATGTGCACCAGCGATTTCCCATACCCGTCGACCACATAAATCGTGCCATCGCTTGTGACATCGACATCCGTTGGATTGTATTCCTTTATGTCGCCGTACATACCCTCGACCTTCGGCGGTCCATCTATCTCCAAGACCGGCGTTCCATCGAGCTTCAGCTTGGCGACCTTCTTGGCACCGGGCAGGGCTACGAACAGGAATTCCTCACCATCCTGTCTGCGCACTTTCATCCCGTGAACGCCTGCCCACTGGTCGCCCAGATCGCGCTCGTAAACGCCATCGGCTCCGATCACCTGAACGGTTCCGCCAACTGCGATGTAGACTCTTCCCGCCGAGTCCGCTGCGAGATCGCCGTGAAGGCTGCCGAGCGATTTGCCTTCCGGATACTTCGGCCAGTCTGGAACGACTTGGTAAACGTGCTCGCCCGAGCCTGTCTTTGCGCTCGCAAGTTCCCCAGCTCCCATGCTCCGCCCCAGATCTGCCAGGCGGTCACGCAGTTCTTCGAGTGCACTATGGTAATTACCAGCGCGCCGGGTCAACACAGCAAGCTGATTTTCAAGCGCAGTAATTTTCCTGCGATCCTCCTTCGATGCATCCGCTGCTGCTGCGAGTGCCTTCTTAAGCTCTTCGACCTCAAGCGCCTTGGCCTTCCCATCCGCCTGGCTCGCAGCGAGTTTCTCGTTTAATTCCTTCTCTTTTTCCGCGGCTGTCTTGCGCAGGTAGTCGAGATCCCCCTGAATGGCGGCGACCTTCGCATCTCCATCATCGGCATGCGCCCCATCTTCATGGGCAGAAACGACGACCGGAACTAAAAAGGAACTCAGCAGCAGCAAACGGAAAGTTTTTTTCATCTTGGTAGACTAGCACTCTTCGACTCTCCTCCGAAAGAAGTTTTTGCGACACCTGCGCGGCCCCGCGCGACACCCCCGGTCACACCCGCTCAGACCACAAGTCCCGCACAGACGGGAGCAACCGCAGCGGAGCACGAGCCGCGCCAGCGACTAGACTGGTAATAGCTTAATTGAATCTGAAATGCGATTCAAAGAGCCACCACAAGCGCCATGCAGCAACATCCCGTGAACAACCAAGAATACCTCTGGGGACACACGCCCCATCAACATTCTCTCACAGCAGTTGAAAGTCGACTCGAACACCTTGAGCATCGACTGGATAAACTCACTCTTATCAACCGTGCGCTGTGGGAGATACAGAAAAAGGAACACAACCTCAGCATGGACGACTTGCTCGCGAAAATGGCAGAAATCGATCTACGCGATGGACACTTGGATCACCAGATGCGGAACGAAGCGGTCTCTTGCCCAAGTTGTGGCCGCAAGACGAGCCGCCAGCGGAGCCGGTGCATCTACTGCGCAGCAGAGATGCCTGCTGACGTCTTTCCCAACGCCTGACACCAAAGCAAAACCTCAAGCAGTATAGCGACGACGATCACCGTGACATCGGTCAGCCATGGACACATCATCGATCAAAAGAATCCTGACACCCCTCGATCTGTCCGCCTTCTCCGCGGCCGCCACCGGCACGGCCTGTTCCATCGCTAAACAACACTCTGCGACGGTGGAGGGGCTCGTGGTGCTCGATTTCCCTGGGATCGTCGGCGAGGATGTCCCCTATCATGCCTGGATGCTGCCTGGTGCCTTAGTCCAAAGTACCGAACGCATCGCAGGTGCCAAGCGGCGAATTGCCGATGCCCTGCAGCTCTTCGCTGACGCCTGCGAAGCGGCGGATGCGCGTCATTTGAACTCGACTCATCAGGGAGTCCCTGCCGAACGCATCACGGAATCGGCGGCTCTCCATGACCTGCTCGTCATGGGACTCAGGACATTCTTTCATTTTGAGGCGAGTAACGATCCCGGAGATACTCTGGACAAAGTACTTCGCGCCCCGCAGACACCTATTCTGGCAGTTCCCGAAGAGGTCAACGATAGCTGGAAGCGCGTCTTGATCACATTCGATGGAAGTCCGGCAGCCTGCCGCGCACTCAAGGAATTCGCCCGTCTCGCGCAGCCCTACGATGTCGAAATCACGCTGCTCATCTCAGCAGAAGAACAGGAAGATGGAGCGTACTGTATCGAATCTGCAGCCAGCTACCTGCGCGCTCACCATCTGGAGAAAATCGAGACGATTGCCACCGCCTCCGATATTCTCGAGGTTCTGGACGATGCTTACCTGAAGTCGTTCAACCTGATCGTTGCAGGAAGCCATTCTCGAAAATATCTGAGAGACTTTTTCGTCGGCAGCGTGGCAAGGCGACTGATCGACTACGGTCAGACGGCGGTTTTGTTGAACTGAAGCAGTATTTTATTTGCTAGTCGCCAGACCATTGGCGTGCCATCATTCTGGGCTATGGAACGTGAAGAATTGAAGAAACGCCTTGAGGAACTCCACCAAGAGCTGGGAAAATCCGAGGAGATCGGGGACGACACATTGCCCCTCCTGCGTCAGCTTTCTGAAGATCTCGACCGTCTGTTGGACGAGTCGGATGCCACTGAAGACTCTACCATTCTCCAGCGCATGAGCGATGGCCTGCTGGCGATCGAGGCCCGGCACCCAACGCTGACGATGGCGGTAAACCGCGTGTCCGACGCCCTTACCAACATCTAAGACCGGTTCCTGACGCGAACGCGGGGCTTTCATGAGCTGGTTACCGGGATTCTTTGCACCTATCGCAGCGTGGTTATTCCTGCTGTTGATCCCGCTCGTTGCCTTCTATTTCTTAAAACTGCGCCGCCCCAGAGTTACCATCCCGTCGCTGGTGCTGTGGCAGCAGGTGCTAAACGACCAGCGGGTCAATTCGCCGTTCCAGAGGTTTAAGAAAAATCTGCTTCTGCTACTGCAGATCCTCCTGCTCGTATTTCTGGTTCTCGCCGCGATGCAGCCGTTTTTCTTCGGTGCCAGCGGTCGCTCCCAGCGGATCCCTATCCTCATCGATACATCGGCCAGTATGGCGGCGCTCGATGCATCCGGGGGAACGTCCCGGCTGGATGTAGTCAAGGAACGCATCACGGAGTCCATCGACAACATGTTGCCGGATCAGGAAATGTGCCTGGTCAGCATCAGCGATACCGCGCGCCAGGAAACCGTCTTCACCGAAAACAAGCGGCTGCTCAAAGACGCGCTCAAGGAACTCACCCCCCGCGACGTCGCCAGCAATCTGGAGGACGGCCTGCGCATGGCCGAAGCAATCCGCCGCAGCGAAGCCTTCGAGACACTGGTGCTGTATTCGGATGGCAATTTCCCGCAACAGGCGTTCCTCGACCTCCAGTTCGACATCGACTTTCGTAAACTCGACGCCGGCGGCCCAAACGTTGGCATCACCGCATGCTCAGCACGCCGGGCCGACAGCGAGTCCTGGGATCTTTTCGTTGAGTTGAACAACTCCGCAGACACCGCTGTCAACGCCACACTTTCC
>JAQCER010000014.1 GCA_027618625.1 Verrucomicrobiota bacterium | reverse complement strand
AAAATGGATCATGCTCCACAGAGTTTGGTATAAGTTGCTCGAATGTATTTAAGGGCCGCATTAATATGACGAAACTCAACTCATTCAACTCATTGTTCGCGCACACTCAAAAATGATCGAGCGGCATCGAATCGAATCTAAGGAACCGAGCCACCCACTCGTTCTTGAGTTGATGTGAATCCCGACAGCAAAGGCGCCGATTCACTCACGAGAAAAGGGGGCGTAAGGGGTCCCCCAGTCAGACGGGTGGCGGCGATTTTGGAGGTTTTTCGTCGCTACCCGTCACCTTCCATCAACCTGAAAAAGCTTTGCATGCCTCCGGGCAGGGCATCATGCCGTCTTGCCTTCGGTCAGCTTCATGAATGCGGTCTCCATATCCATGGCGGACGCCTGGAACATGCGAATGCGCGCACCGAGTTGATGCAACGCCTCATGGAGGTCTTCCAGTGGCATCTCCCCTTCCCTCAGATGAATGGCTACGCGGTCCGAGCTTCGATCCAGCTTGGTTACGGCGGGCAGTTGCTCGATCTTGGTCAGCAAATCGTCTGTGGAATTCGCGAACTGCACGTGAACGACCCTTTGCAGATCCAGTTTCCTGTAAATCTCATCCAGAGAACCCTGCGCGACCAGTTTGCCAGCTTCGATGATTCCAATGCGCGTGCAAAACTGGCCGAGCTCGTGAAGGATGTGGCTGCTGATGAGAATCGTCTTCCCCATCGATTGCAGTTCCTTAAGCAACTCGCGCATTTCGATCCGAGCGCGAGGGTCGAGGCCACTCGCAGGTTCATCGAGAATCAACAACTGAGGATCATGCAGGAGCACCCGCGCCAGTCCCAGGCGCTGCTTCATTCCCCGCGACAGTCCATCGACCGGAGCATTCACCTTTTCGGTCAAGTCCGTCAACGCCAGCACATCTCCCACGATCCGTTTGCGCTCTGCCCGAGGAATGCAGTAGGCCGCCGCGAAAAAGTGCAAATACTCGCTGGCGGTGAGATCATCGTAGACACCGAAAAAATCTGGAGCATAGCCGATCAGGTGCCGCACCTTTGACGGATCCCTGACGACATCATATCCGCAGACACGAGCCTTGCCCTGATCTGGCTTGAGTAACGTCGCCAGAACTTTAAACGTTGACGTCTTGCCCGCTCCATTCGGCCCAATGAACCCGAAGATCTCGCCCTTCGGGACGGAGAACGTAAGATTATCGACAGCCAGAAATTTTCCGTAGCGAATCGTCAGTCCGGTTACCTCAGCGACCGGAGAATCGCCGCCCTCGTCCTCACCGCTACTCATCCCAGTTTGGTTCCCCCAAGGGTTACCGGCGAAGCACGCCCCGTTTTGCGTCTGCGCGCGACGCCGACCATTTACCGTCGAAATTCTCGGAGCCACCATCCGTGAAGGTCCACTTCCCAGTAAGGGTGTTGATACCGTCTGGGGCTGCAGCAATGGTTGCGACCCCGGCAGTCCCATCCATTTCAAAGTCGAGAGTGATCGTGACTGCACCGTCCTCACCCACTGTGACCGACTTCAGTTCGGTCCCGTCGTCACCCATCTTCGCGGTTCCGGCCAAGCCGTCATCCGTTTGGTGGATATCAAAAGTAGCCTGCAGCTCTTTCTCTTCTGGAAGAATCGCAGTGATCTCCCAGCTCCCTACCAGAACAAACTCGGCGCGTTTCGTCGCCTTCCATACACCACTGGCAGTCTCGCCACCGTTGCCGTCCAGCAGATGCCAGCTGCCCACGAGATCATTGCCGTCTCTCTCCGAGCGAATCTGCGCATTCATCTGCACGCCCTCCTGTTCAATGGTCACGTCGATGGTGACTTTGCCATCAGCGTCAGTAACCTTCTTGACGGTGCTGTTGTGCGTCTCCGACTCGACGGTGCCTTCATATCCTCCGTCCTTTTCGGTAAACTTTAGCACCGAATTCATCGTTCCACTCTCAGGGAGCTCGACGACAGAATCCCATGTGCCAGCCAACGATTCCTCGACTTCCTTCGTAGCCGTCCAATCACCGCCCATCAGCTTCGTCCCAGAAGAATCGACGATCGACCACTCGCCAGACAACTTTCCTGGATCCGTTTCCTTGGCGGCTACCTTTACCTCACCGGTCTGGCCATTCGCTTCAAAAGTGATGCCGATCGAGACAGCTTTTCCTTCAACCGAAACTCGATCGAGATTTCGCGAGTCCTCCTTCCCGTCCTCAATGATCGTTCCGCCGAGCGAGCCGCCATCGCTGGTCACCGTGACCGTGTAATTCTTGTCGCCACCATCGGTGGAAGCCGTGGCCTTCCAGATTCCTTCCAGTGGAACCGAGAGTTCATCCGAATACGCTGAAGAAAAGCCAAGGGCACAAACAGCAGAAAGAACGATTAGTGAGCGTTGCAAGTAGATCATCGAAGGTGGCTGACAAGGGTTATTCAATTGCGTAAAATAGATTGGCCCGCCGGGAAAACAAAGACATTTCTTGCCTGTCGCCCGATCAGCATCCACTCGGACACGAATTTTGGAATTTTCGTTTTAGGTTTACGAACTTCCGTTCGATCCGATAGGCTCGATGGAAATTCCGATTATGAAAACCGTGTTTCTCATTTCCCTACTGGCCGCCCCGCTTCTAGCGTCCTCGGTCAGCGCCAAAGAGCCGAAAGAGTATGACTACGACGTCATCTATGACGAGGCCCGCCTTCCCGCTTACACTCTGCCAGAGTTGCTCGTTGCGGCAGATGGAAAACGAATCACAACGGCGGAGGAATGGCGCACCATTCGCCGCCCGCAGATCCTCTCACTCTTCAGCAATCTCGTTTATGGCACCGTGCCGGAGCCTGCTTCTCCGATCCAACAGGAATTCGAGGTGGTGAAAACCGATCCGAATTTCATGGGAGGCAAGGCAACGCGCAAGGACGTGAAGATTCGCCTCAGCAACGAAAAGGGAGAGATCGCGATGCACTTCCTCGTGTTTGTCCCGAATGCTGCTGAGAAACCCGCGCCAGCATTTTTTAAGCACAGCTTCAACAATACCCAGTCAGATGACTTCGATGCCTCCACGACGAATCCTGGCAAGCTGAAGAACGGCTGGCCGCTGGGCGATTTCTTCGATCGCGGCTACGGATTCTGTGCGGTTTACCAGCAGGACTTGGTGAAGCACAATGAAGTCGAGTTTTTAAACAGCGTTCACAAGCTTTTCTATCCAGAGGGGCAAAGTTTTCCAAAGGCGAACGAGTGGGGCGTGCTGTCGACTTGCGCGTGGGGGGCGATGCGCGGAATGGACTATCTTGAAACGGATGATGACATCGACCACACACGCGTGGCGATCATGGGGCATTCAAAAATGGGCAAGGCAACGCTGTGGACCGCCGCTCAAGACGAACGCTTTGCCCTGGCGATCTCGGCACAATCGGGCTGCGCGGGCGCGGCGCTCTGGCGAAGAAAGTCCGGCGAAACATTGACGAAAATGGTGACCCGGTTTCCCTATTGGCTGTGCCGCAACGCATGGAAATTCGTTGAGCAGGAAGACGACCTGCCAGTCGATCAGCACATGCTCCTGGCCTGCATCGCACCACGCGCAGTCTACATTCATAGCGGAGTCGGCGATACCTGGGCAGACGGGAGGGGCGAGTATCTGTCCGCTTACCACGCCAGCGAGGTTTATCGATTGCTCGGTAAAAAGGGTCTGGAAGCCGAGGCATCTCCAGAAGTGGGCAGGGCAATCATCGAGAGTGACATCGGATACCACATCCGCGAAGGTGGCCACTCAATCGAACCCTACGACTGGGCACGCTTCCTCGATTTCGCGGATTACCATTTCAAGAAGTAGGAGTATGGCCTGCCTGTCGCCGACGATCACTTTGAAGCTGTAAGCACCTGAAATTTCCGGGGCACCATGATCGCGAGCACGCGTCCACCAGAGCGCAGCTCGGGCTCAAGGCGTTCGCCGTCGCAATCGATCACCACGTTGGGCGATACCATGCCGTGCAGTAGCACTTCGTAACGGTCGTAGTGCGGAGAGTATGCCCCTTCCTCCGTCCGCTTGATCTGCAGCGCCGTGTCAGTGCCCGTGACGACAAATCGCTGAAGACAGAAGTCCCCTTCCCTGTAGCCGTAGCCATCTCCGGCGTCATCGTAAAGCACGCTTTCGCGCTCCACCAGCCCATCATAAACGTGCAACTCTCTGACAGGTGCTGGCGGATGGCTGGTTGATTGACGCACTGGATCCATCGGCAACACACTCCCCGCCCTCACGTAGAGGGGAATGCGGTCGATCGGAGCAGGCGCCCATACTTCGTCTTTGCCGCTCTCAGGGTTGTCATTCCAGAAGTCGTACCATTGTCCCTGTGGAAGATACATCCACCGCCCGTCTGTCTTCGGCTGCGAGATCGGGCACACCACGAGATGGTCACCCACTCCAAATTCTTCTGCTCGGTTGTGGGTGTCGATATCAAAGGGATCCAGCGCGAACAACGACCGCAGGAAGGAATCTCCATTCGTCGCGTGCTGCCAGAAAGTGGTGTACAGATACGGCAACAACCGGTAGCGGAATTCGATGAACTTCCTTGCGACTTTGGTGAAGCGCTCGCCGAAGGACCATGGTTCCTGATCTCCGTGATCGCCAGATGAGTGCGTCCGACACAGCGGGTGAAAAACGCCCATGGCGAGCCAGCGCACATAAAGTTCACCATTCGGCTGCTCGATGAATCCGCCGATGTCAGAGCCGACGAAGCTCATTCCGGACATGCTCAATCGCTGGCACTGGAGATTCGCGATCCGCAGGTGTTCCCAGCTGGCAACATTGTCACCCGTCCAGCCCGAGCAGTAGCGCTGGGTGCCCGCATAGGACGATCGCGTAATCAGGAACGGACGCTGCCCACCATTGAATCGTCTGACCCCCTCACAGGAAGCCCGCACCATCTGCATTCCGTAAATGTTGTGCGCCTTGCGGTGCGAACATGGATTGCCGTCATAGTCGTGGCGGACATCGCGTGGGAACGTGCCCATCTCGAAGACCGCAGGCTCGTTCATGTCGTTCCAGACGCCGCCCACTCCATCTTCCTCGATCAGCCCTTTGAACAATTCGGCCCACCAGTCCCGCACGTCCGGGCGGGTGAAATCGGGAAACACACACTCGCCCGGCCACACTGAGCCCTTCATCAGCGGGCCGTCTCCACGGCGGCAAAAGTAGTCGTTCGCCCTGCCCTCGGTATAGACAGGATACTGCGGATCGATCTTGATACCCGGATCGATGATCACGACTGTCCGGATTCCATCGGCCCGCAGATCCGCGATCATCTTGGCAGGCTCAGGAAATGCCTCACGATTCCATGTGAAACAACGGAACCCGTCCATGTAGTCGATATCGAGGTAAAGCGCGTCGCACGGAATCGCCAATTCCCGGAACTTCGTCGCCAGCCCGCGGAATTCCTCCTCTGTCCGGTAGCTCCACTTGCACTGGTGATATCCCATCGCCCACATCGGCGGCAGCTCGTGCCGACCCGTCAACCAGGAAAACCGGCGTACCACATCTGCGGGTTGCGGCCCGGCGATCAGGTAATAATTCATCTCGCCGCCTTGAGCCCAAAAGCTGGTGACAGTCTCCCTTTCGTGCCCAAAATCAAAGAACGAGCGGAACGTGTTGTCGAAAAACACTCCGTAAGAACCACTTGCGTGCAGCCCGATGTAGAACGGGATGTTCTTGTATAGGGGATCCGAGTCCTTCCCGAAGCCATAGGTATCCGAGCCCCAGAGCTGCAGTCTGCGCGACCGCAGATTCAATTCGCATGATTTGTCACCCAATCCATAAAAGCACTCGTTGCCGTGCAGCTTTTTGCTCATCTTCACGATCTCGCCTCCGTATTCGTGATGATCCTCCCAGTGGAACCCCTTTTCTTCAGTGAGCAAGGGTTCGCCACACGGCCGCTGCGCATGCACCCGCAGTGGTGAGTGCTCAACCGCGATTCTAAGCGCCATAGTCTTCAAAATCCAACCGTCCCCGGTCTCTTCAATTTCCGGGATCGTCGCCACATGTCCAGGCTCAACATCAATGGCATACGAGAAATCCCTCTGAAACTCACCGTGGCAAGCATAGCGGATCCGGACAATCTCAGGAGTGAGAAATGCCACCCGTAAAGCAACCCCATTCGCGGTAACAAATTCGATCCAACCTGCCTCTATTGACATCGAGACAATCTCCGTTGGAAAATTCTCCCGACTCGCCTTCGAGGCGGCCAGATCATTTTCCATGTAGTTTCCTTGATGTTTGTTCGGATTGTTCGGCATAACAAAGAACGGACCATAGCTGCGGGCAGTGGACTGGCAACCCGTCCTTTACGCATGTGCCGTGCCAGTGGGACAACGTTTTTGCCGTCGCGAACTCCAGTCGGCAAAAGTTTTTTTCTCGTGGCACTGGCACTTGGCAGGAACACTGCTACGTCACTTCTCAACTGAATATGAAGGTACTAATGCTCGGGTGGGAATTTCCACCCATTATCAACGGAGGACTGGGGATCGCTTGCCTGGGAATGGGCAAGGCCCTCTCCAAGCACGTCGATCTCAGCTTCATTCTCCCCAAGGTGGATCCGAACTTCGTCGTGGATCGCGTTCACCTTACCGGCCTCGATCATCTGCCCCTTGGCCAGGTGCGCAGGATCACTGAGGAACTCGCGGCTCCATCGGAGACACTGTACGAGACATTTGCGGAAGTGGATCGGATCGAAGCGGATCTGCTCCCCTACGGAGCCGAAAGAGAGACCAAGGGGCGCAGTGAAATCGCGGTCCCCCGATCCAAGCCAACAACCGTTCCTCCAACCCGGGCTGCGGCAGCACAAGTCCGCTACGCCACCGAAAGCCTGCCAGCTTTTGCCGCCGGTGAACTTTATGGTGATGACGTGCACGAAAAAGTCACGGCCTTTGCCAAGGCATCCGCCATCCTTGCCGACTCCAGGGAGTTCGACGTCATTCACGTCCATGACTGGATGACTTTCCCTGCCGGCGTCGCCATCAAACAGCGCACTGGAAAGCCACTGGTCGTCCATGTGCACAGCCTCAGCTACGACCGCGCTGGTCCGGACAGCCGAGGCTGGATCTACGATGTCGAAAAGTCCGGTATGGAAGCCGCCGACTTGGTGATTCCCGTGAGCAAATACACGGGCACAATTGTCACCGGCCACTACGGCATCGACCCCGCAAAAGTCGTTCCCATTCACAATGGTGCAGAACCCGTGGAACCCTACCGCACAAAAAAAGCGTTTCCTGAAAAACTGGTTCTGTTTCTCGGTCGACTGACATCACAGAAAGGCCCGGAGTTCTTCCTGGAAATCGCCGCGAAGGTATTGAAAAAAGATCGAAACGTCCGCTTCGTCATGGCCGGCACCGGAGAAAAACTGAAGCCACTGATCGAATACGGCGCTTACCACGATGTCGGTGATCGCTTCCACTTCACAGGCTTTTTGAACAAACAGAAAGTGAACGAACTGCTTTCGATGACAGATGTTTATTGCATGCCGTCGGTTTCCGAGCCGTTCGGACTGTCCGCGCTCGAAGCCGCGCAGTACGGCATTCCAGCCGTGATCTCCAAGCAGTCGGGGGTCGCCGAAGTCCTCACCCGGGCGCTGCAGGCTGACTACTGGGACGTCGACCTCATGGCCCAGCACATTGTCACGCTCCTCACCGACGAGGACGAATACCAGCGCGCCGTCGATGCCTCACTCGAAGATCAGAAGAATTGCACCTGGGAGGCGGCGGCGGAACGCATCCTCGAAGCTTACGATTCTCACCTTAGTCTCTGCACCCTAGGTTGAATGCTTCGATCCCCCCGTCTCCTGCAAAATTATGCCCGATCTCTGCATCTACTTTCAGGCCCACCAGCCTAATCGTCTCAAACCTTACAGCTTCTTCGACATCGGACGCGACCCTTTCTATGAAGCCGATGACCTGAATCGTGACATCCTCAACAAGGTCAGCGACAAGTGCTACATCCCCGCTACCAAGCTGCTGCTTGACCTGATTGAGCGACACCCGGAATTCCGGGTCGCTTTCTCATTGAGTGGCGTTTTCATCGAACAGGCTGAGCATCACCGCCCGGACGTAATCGAGTTGTTTCAAAAGCTGGTCGCCACAGGAAACGTCGAACTGATCGCCGAGACCTACTACCACTCCCTGTGCTTCCGCCATTCAGGTAAAGAATTCGCCCGTCAGGTGCAGCTGCACGTGGAAAAACTCCAGTCGGTTTTCGGTGTCGAACGCCCACGCGTTTTTCGCCATACCGAACTGATCTACTTCAATGAACTCGCTCACTTCGTCGAAGCCTTGGGGTTCGAAGGCATGCTGGCCGAGGGCGTCCCTGCGTTGTTGGATGGTCGCACAGCCAACGGACTCTATCGCTCTCCCAATGTCCGAACTCTCAAAACACTCACCCGCAACTGCCAGTTGTCCGACGACATCGCCTTCCGCTTTGGCAATCCCCACTGGCCCGAACATCCACTCACGGCACAGAAATATGCCAAGTGGATCGCACGCGAGCCGGGCGAAGTGGTGAACGTGTTCATCGATTACGAGACCATCGGCGAACACAAGTGGGAGGAAACCGGGATCTTTGACTTCTGGTCCCAGATGCCCGCCGCAATGTCAGACGCAGGTGTGAACTTTGCCACCCCGTCAGCAGTCCTCGACAATTGCGAGGTTCTGGGAACCTACGACGTCCACGCGCCCACCTCCTGGGCGGATACAGCAAAGGATCTCTCGGCGTGGAAAGGCAACACCATGCAATCCGAGGCAACCAAGAAGATCCTGACGCTCGAAGCCAAGGTCAAAGCGATCAACGATCCGGATCTGTTGCACCAGTGGTCAAAGATGCAGACGTCCGACCACTTTTACTACATGTGCACGAAAGGCGACGCTGACGGCGAGGTGCACAGCTATTTTACCCCCTATCCGTCCCCCTATGAGGGCTACATGTATTTCATGAACGCCCTCTCCGACCTGCAAATTCGTGTCGACCGTCTTTCCGAAGCGAGACCATGACGTTGGAAACAAAAGTGTAGCTTTGACGTGGGATTCGATTTCCGCTAGCGTCGCTCCCGATGAACCACCTAAAAACCACACTCACCATTTCCGCAGTTGCTCTTACAGCAGCAGTCCTTTCGTTTGCCACCGTGACTCCTGAGCCAGTGTTCGCGCATTGCCAGGTGCCATGCGGCATTTTCGATGACGAAGGCAAATTCGCCGAACTCAACCAGCACGTGGCGACTATTGAGAAAGCAATGGCCCAGATCACGGAGCTTTCAGCAAATGCTGCCGCAAACCAGAACCAGATCGTTCGCTGGACGATCACCAAAGAATCCCACGCGCAGAAGATCCAGGACGAAATCGCCGCTTACTTCGTCGCACAGCGAGTGAAGCTTCCTGAAGCAGGCGCTGACAAAGCTGGATACCTTGGTCAACTGGAACTCCTGCACCAGATCACCGTCTACGCGATGAAGTGCAAGCAGACAACCGACGCGGCAAACGTCGCCTCCCTGAAAAAGAGTCTCACCGGTTACCAGGCTGCCTACGCGAAGAAGTAAGCTTCACTCAAGTTTTTGTCCGAAGAGCAGCGGCACCGGCAGGCACCCTCGACGCACCTATCGTGCGCGGAGGCTTTTATGGGTCGAGAAATGGAGAGCCCTAAGCCTTGAGGCGCCCAAGGGTGAGACCGCCTGTCTCGGCGGTCTTGTTCCGGCTGCCTTAAGTAAACCCGGGTTCCGCCCTAATGAAGTGCAGACCAGCGAGACGCGCAGACCCTTTGTCCGAGTCAAGCAGGGATTAAGACTTGCGGCCCGGCACTCACTGCGTGATCGTTGTTGCTCACGCGTTACACCTGTTCGTCCATTTCAGCGACAGAAATCCCCCCTTTCCCCAGCATGATTGCACATATCGGCATAGGCATAACAATCGACAACCCATGGGCGATGCTGTTCGCAATGGTTATCATGCATGCCATCGCAGATTTCCCACTGCAGGGTGCCTTTCTCGCTCAGGGAAAAAATCGCCATCTCACTCACAGTGAATTTCAAGGGGAAGAGCCTCGCGCACTCTGGTTGTACTGCCTGTCGGCGCACAGTCTGATCCAGGCGGGTGGCGTGTGGCTGGTCACGGGCAACGCCATGATCGCTGCTGTCGAATTTACCGTCCACTGGATCCTCGACTACGCCAAGTGCGAAAACTGGACCAACTTCCATTTCGATCAACTGGCACACTTGCTGTGCAAAGTCGCATACGTCGTCTATCTGTCGTCCCTGGTTCCGTGATCCGATCCTTCCGCTCCAACCTCTATCAACAAAAGAACACAATGAAATTTTCCTCAATGAAATATCTCTCAACGTCGGCGATGTGCGCGCTCGCCTGGTTCCACTGCTCTGCTGACGAACCCAAGGAAGCCGCGACCGAACAAGCGGCACCGGCTGGAAAATGGCTGCAGCTTTTCAACGGCAAGGATCTCGACGGATGGACCCCCAAGATTCGCTATCAGGACTTCGGCGAGGATCCTGCAAAGACGTTTCGGGTCGAAGATGGAGTGATCAAAGTTGGCTATGAGGGATACGAAAAGTTCGACGAAACATTCGGCCACCTTTTCTACAAGACACCCTATTCACATTATCGCATCCGCGTCGAGTACCGCTTCGTGGGCGAACAGCTCACCGGTGGCCCGGGATGGGCAACACGCAACAGTGGCATCATGATCCACGGTCAGGATCCAGAAACAATGGCCAAAGATCAGGATTTTCCCGTCTCAATTGAAGTCCAACTGCTCGGTGGCGATGGCGAACACGACCGCACGACAAGCAATCTCTGCACGCCGGGAACGCATGTCTTCATGGACGACAAACTGATCAAGACTCACTGCACGAATTCAAAATCGAAGACTTATCACGGCGAGCAATGGGTGACCACTGAGGTGCTCGTGAAGGGCAACGAGGTCATCACCCACTACGTCAATGGGGAGGAAGTCCTCAGCTACAACCAGCCGGTGCTGGATGACAGCGATGCAAGCGCGAAACCAATCATCGAGAAACGTGGCGGTGACATCGCGCTGAACGGTGGAAGCATTTCATTGCAGTCCGAGAGCCATCCCTGTGAATTCAGGAAAGTGGAAATTCTTGTCCTGGATGACGCCGAGTAATCTCAGTCCCGCCGAATTTCAGCGCTACGCCCGCCACCTGTCGATCCCAGAGTTCGGGAAGGATGGACAGCTCAAGCTCAAAGCAGCCAGTGTCCTTTGCATCGGTGCCGGCGGTCTCGGCTCGCCCATCGCCATGTATCTGGCTGCGGCCGGTGTCGGCAAGCTGGGAATCGTCGATGCGGATGTCGTCGATGCTTCGAATCTTCAACGGCAGCTGTTGCACGGCACCCCTGACGTAGGGAAAAAGAAGGTCGTCTCGGCAAAAGCACGCCTTGCGGACATCAATCCCGAAGTCGAAGTCGAGGTTTACGACCAGCTGTTCAACAGTGAAGTCGCCATGGAACTGGCGGCGCCGTTTGATATCGTTATCGACGGCACGGACAATTTTCCCACCCGCTATCTCAGCAATGACGTGTGCGTCTTGCTCAAAAAGCCAAACGTTTACGGTTCCATTTTTCGCTTCGAGGGTCAGTCGTCGGTCTTTGCTCCGCATCTCGGGGGCCCGTGTTACCGATGCATGTTCCCCACACCGCCAGCGCCGGGATTGGTGCCGAGTTGTGCTGAAGGCGGCGTTCTCGGCGTCCTACCTGGCATCATTGGAATGGTGCAGTCGATCGAGGCGATCAAACTCCTGACCGGCATCGGTGAGCCATTGTTAGGACGATTGCTCCACTTCGATGCGCTCAGCATGAAGTTCCGCGAATTCAAACTGAAGCGCGACCCGCAGTGCCCGGTCTGTGGAGACCATCCATCAATCACCGAACTTATCGACTATGAACAATTCTGCGGAATGCCATCGTCCACGAACCCCGTCCAACTTGCAGAAGACGCCGTCGAAATCAGCGTGCAACATTTGAAGACACAGAGAGACGCAAACGCTGACTTCACATTGCTCGATGTCCGGGAATCCTTCGAACTTGATATCGCATCCCTCCCGGGTGCCACACACATTCCACTTCGGGAACTTCCGGCTCGCCACAGCGAATTGCCGAAAACGTCACCTGTCTACATCCTGTGTCACTCGGGTGTCCGCAGCCTCTACGCCGCGCATTCATTGCGAGAACTCGGTTACGCTGGTGCCTACAGTATCGCTGGCGGCATCACAGCATGGTCAGAAGAGATTGACTCAACGGTTCCCCAATATTGATACCCTCCCTCTTCGATGAAAGTTTCAGAATCCCTCCTCGGTATCCTGCGTTGCCCTGAAACTCGGCAACCACTTTTCCTGGCAAGCTCCGATCAGATCGCAGGAATCCAGGACGCACTGCCCGGTGAAATCATCACAGGCTCACCCGAAGAAACATCAAAACTCGCCGCTTACCCCATCGACGATGGATATCCGGTTCTGCTGCTCGACCGACAGCTTCGGCGATCATGCGGCGGTGCCTGGTAAATCTCTTGATGCAATGCTCACCTCGAATTTGCCCGCACGTGGGCTTTCGGCGATGTGATTCATGACATGAAACCATCGCCTGACGATTTGTCTTTTGATTTTGCCATCGATTGGCAAAACTGAGCACCATGAAACGTTTTTTTGTCCTACCCCTGATCCTTTCACTGGCATGCTCGGTTGTCGTTCCTCGCGCCGACGATCCCATCAAACATTCGTTCCTCGGTCTCGGAAGTGCGAACAAGGCAACCATCTACAATGAAGCAGGTGAAATTGAATGGAAGTTCGACATGTCAGCCAGCGACGGTTGGGTGCTGAAGAATGGGAACGTCTTGCTCGCGCTTTATCCATCAAAGGAATATCCCAAGGGCGGCGTGGTCGAAGTCGTCCGCGGCTCTAAGGAAGTGGTCTTCAGTTATCAGGGAAGCCAGAAGGAAATCAGCACCGCCCAGTTGCTGCCGGACGATACCTTTCTCATTGCGGAGCTTGGAGATTCGCCTCAGGCAGTGGTCGTCAATCGTGAAGGCAAGGTCCTCAACAAGATGCCGTTTGATTGCCAGAAAGAAAACGCCCACATGCAAACCCGCATGCTGCGCGTCCTGCCGAACGGCAACTACATCGCCCCGCACCTGCACGACTTTGCAGTGAAAGAATACGAACCTGCCACCGGCAAAGTGGTACGCACGTTTCCCACAGATGACCGTGGACGCGAAAAACGCGATTGGCCATTCACCGCGATTCGCCTGGCCAATGGCAACACCGTGATCGGCTGCACCAATGGCAACCGCGTCATCGAGATCGATGGCAAAGGCAAAATCGTCTGGAGCGTCAGCAACGACGACCTGGGAGAAGAACTCATCGCCGATGCCTGCGGCGTCCAACGCTTGCCAAATGGCAATACCGTGATCACCAGCTACCACGGCGGCGGCCCCGACAAAGTGAAACTGATCGAGGTGACGCCAGAAAAGAAGGTCGTCTGGAGATTCTCAGGAGGTACCGACCCATTCCACCACTTCCAGATCCTTACGACGAACGGCGAGCCACTGACCGACAACACCTGGAAGTAGTTGAAGTAGTAGATAATGGAAGTAGGGGGCACTCGCCATACAGATGATGGCTTGCGCATGGAGACGGGGAAGCCGAGATTGGAGTCGCGGGACGCATTCAGTCGGCCGTCGGCGGCGATGGCAAGAGACAAGACCATTGGAGGCCGGGGCGTGGCGATACGAAAAGAGTGGCTGGCGTGTTACCCATTCCCGAGAAACCAGGAATCCGACACCACTTCTTCAATGAGAGCCTGGGAATGCGCCAAGCCATCCGAGTGCCGGACAAATCTCAGCCGGAGCATCACATTGATGGGTGCCCGCGCGGCGGAACCGTCTTCGGCCTGCTCGAACAGGCGAAGAAGTTGCGCCGCCGTCTCTGAAAGCCTGGCGGCGTAGGCCCAGCAGGTGGCGCGCCCATGGGCGTCGCAAGTGCGAACGCAGAGGTAATCTCCCTCGCTTTCATAGCGGAAATTGTAATAGTCGGCCATGGTGGCCGACACCCTGTAGGCCCCGGAGGTTCCGTCCGCGGCTTCCATGAATTCAGGGAATGGCACTTCTTCGTAGGCGACAAAGCTTTCCCAATCCAGTTTCAGGCCGGACGGCGTCCGTTCCAAAACCGCCGTTCTCCAGTCTTCCTTTCCCAACCGGTAGTCGAGCAAGAGAAGGTTTGTAACCGCATCAAGGGCGCTCTCGCGAGGGCTCTTGAATTCTATGGGGCCGGATCGCGAGACGGCGCCGTGATTCAGGTCGTAGGCTCGCAGCCGCTCCCCCGTTTCTGGAGTGATCCTCACCAGGTCCAACCGCTCCTCATCGGAAGCGGCGCGTAGGAACGCCTCGATCACGCCCGTTCCGGCCGCGGCGAGCTCGACCGCGCTGGCAGGCCGGATTGACGGCCCGAAGGGTCGTGAGAACCAAAGCCCAAGGCAAGTTTTTACTCACTCCGTTAATCTTAATCTAACGCCTGATAGCCACGGGATCATTGCGCTTCAAGCGCTCGGTGTGTGTTGGTTCGCTTCCACCTGAATCCTGACGGAAAAGCGGCATATCATAGGCGCGGCCGCCCTTCTTTTCGTAGTAATGGATGAAGGCGCGGTGGCAAACATCGTATCCGCCTGGGGTCGGATAGTTGCCAGTGAAATACCAGTCGCCTACGTGCCCAGGAATCGCCTCGTGCAGGTCTTCCACAGAGAGGAAAATGACTTCGACTTTCCCCTTCCAGTGTTTCACGTGCGGATACACGAACTGACCGATCTTGGCGGAAATCTCACTGACACTGAACGGCTGGTAAATGCGCTTTACG
>JAQCER010000013.1 GCA_027618625.1 Verrucomicrobiota bacterium | reverse complement strand
TTCCAAGTTCAAAACGATCTCTGTGTCAAGGAGGCGGGGAGCGCGGGAGGTGCACGATGTTGGTGACGATTCGAGCGGCGCCCCGATCATCGTTTCTAAATCCCAAAGATGATCATGATGAAATTTCTGATACACTGGTTTCTGTCGGCGATTCTTTTGTCGCTTGCGATCGCGCGCGATTTTTCGCTCAAGGAAATCGAAGGTGCTCCTGACCCGGTGTTGACGGCTGCGCGCAACGTCACGGAGAGTGACGAGCAGGCGAAGGTGGCTGAGTCGCTGGTGGAACTGCGACGCGCTGTCGTTGATGGAGATCGTTTCGCAGCACTCGTCGTTGGGTATTGTGAGGAAACTGGCAAGGGTACTCGGCGATCGATTCCCGCAGCCTTGGCGAGCTACAAAACTGCCGCAGAAGGAGGGCTGCCCGCTGGAATGCTCCGTTACGGGATGGCGTTGCGAGCAGGGCACGGCGTTGCTAATCCGGATTACCCGGCTGCGCGGGAATGGCTGGGTAAGGCGGAGAAAGCTGGCGCAGTAGGAGCCATGTTAGAGTTGGCGCGAATGGACTACGCAGGAGAAGGAATCGCTCGTCCGGATGTGGACAAAGCAAGGTTTTTGGTGACCACAGCTGCGGAAGCGGGTTCTTCGGAAGCGATGGTGGAACTTGGTCGCGGGCTTAAGGCGGGGGCCTTTGGTGCGGCGCCGGACTATCAGGCGGCGAGGCAATGGTTCGAAAGGGCTGCCAAGGAAGGGAAAGATGCGGAGGCAACGCTGGAATTGGGCCTCCTGTATGAAGAGGGTAAGGGTGTGCCGGCGGACGTCGATCGTGCGTTGTTCTACTATCGGTCGGCGGCTCAACAGGATCTTGCGCTCGCCTTGTTCCACCTTGGCTTGTGCTCGCTGAATGGTCTCGGCGGTGAGTCGGACGTGCAGGCTGCTGTGGAGTGGTTTCAGAAAGCCGCAGCCAAGAACTCGCCCATGGCAATGTTTCAGCTTGCGAGAATCCATGATCAGGGTGCCAAGGGAGTTCCTGTGGACAATACGAAGGCGACCGAGTGGTATCAAAAGGCAGCAGAACTGGGTGACCTTCCATCGCAGAACCAGCTGGGCCTTCGCTACCGCGACGGACGCGGCACCATTAAAGCGCCGGAAAAAGCCCTGCAATGGTTCTCTGCTGCTGCGTCTCGACGTTTCCCTCCAGCAATGGTCAACCTTGGAACCCTTTACGAGGACGGATACGACAAGGTGGTCACTCAGGACTACGCGACCGCTGCCAGGCTGTATTCTGAGGCGGTAAGGCATGGGGATGCCGTCGGCCAGTTCAGGCTTGCCCACCTCTACGAGAGCGGCAAGGGCGTCGAGAAAGACCTCGTCGCTGCATTCGTGCTCACTGCTGAATCCGCTCGATTCGGTCATAAACCTGCCGCAGCTTTCAGCGCCAAATTGAAACCGCAGCTGACTCCGGAGCAATTGAAAATCGCCGAGCAGCGACTGGGCCGCAAAATTCCGTAACGGTTGGAATTGCCACCATGTGAAAGGCTGGCTGGCCTATATATTGCCGGATCGAGACGGACCGCGGCAATTCTCTATTTTCGTCTGCATCCACTCTGTGATTGGCTTGCGATAGATTCAACACCATGCCTCAACTTTACACCAAGCTGTTCCCGGAACGCTATCATGCCAGTATTGCGCGTTTACTCGCGCTGCCGGAATTCGATCGCAACGTCGCTTGTCTGATTGCGATGAATGGATCGGCGTGCACTCCGGAAGACATCTTGGGACAGGCCAGAATACTGGGGATGATCCCCAGCGAAAAGGGAGCGTTGAGTAAAGTTTCCCAGCAGTTACATAAAACATTTCAAATCTTGGAGGGGCTCGGCTGGCTGGTGACGACCTACAATAGGCAGAGGACTGTGGTTCCGGAACGAGTGCCGATATTGCTGTGGCTTTGTTCTGAATCGGACAAAGACTTGGAGATGTTTCGCAGGCTGGCGGATGCGAGGCGGAAGCACAATGAGTCGGTGACGTCACGGATGAGGATCTGGCGTTACGCTGATCAGGTAGTGCTTCCCGGTCTCACTCCTTTGCAGGAACTCTACTATTCTGGCCAGTGTTCGCAACCATCGGTGAAGCAGACTGGTTCCTACCGCGTTGTCGATACCAGTGCCAGGGAATTGCGGGACGTAGTGGGGCGACCATTTGATATGGGCCGAATTCGCCACCTTCCGGAAGATAAGTACGACCTCGCAATGGCTGCTGGAATCGAGGCGTTGTGGACTGCCGCGTATCCCATCCGCCCTTACTTAGAACTGGCGGCTGCCAGCGATGGCCCACTGAACAGCCTTGCGCAGTTCGTGCTGGTAGCAGAATCGCTGATCCTCTCCGGTCGGTTCGAAAGCGCAGAGGCACTCGCAAATCGTCACGCCGGGATCGCGGACCAATTCTTTGTGCAGGCGGTCGAGCAGGTTCACGGTTGGATCGCATTCATCAGAGGTGACGACGATACGGCGATAGCCAAATTTGAGGCAGCCATGGAGTGGTCCGTCAAAGGCACGCGCAAGCGCAGAACATTCCCCACTGGGCATAGCGGCATTTTCTTCATGATGGCATTGTTGCGGAGAGCCAAGGGAGACGACCACGCGAATCTGGAGAAGTATGCGAAGTGGGGCTTGGAAATTGCCGGGCAACAAAGCTTCGTTGGCAGTGTCCTGTTAATGCTACTCATGGCTGTTGAGTTCCTGAATGGGATTGGCTCAGCTGCAAACTTCAAGCGGACGCATGAACTTCACATGCGATCCCGGGATGCACTGTCGCTTTCGCCACGGTTTCTGATCTCGGCACTTGTAGTGAGGTGGACAGGAATCGTCACCAGTTGTACCGAGGAGTCGAAATTAGCACTCGAGGCTTTTGCCAGTGAGTTCAACTCGAACGGTTTCACCTGGATCGCCAGCGTGGCTTACGAGTTGCTGGAGGCGAATGAGGCCGGCGATGTGTACGAGTTGAACGCATATCGCAAAAAGGCGGAAGCGTTGCGGGAGCAGTGCGAAGGGAAACTGGTGTCGAAGGTGAATTTGATCAAAGCGCCGGAACCGTGGGAGCGATCACTCGGGGCGCTCGAAAAACTCGCAGAAATTACGGGCGGAAAAAGCTCGGCATCGGGAAATGGTAAACGGTTGCTCTGGCTGGTTACCGCCGACTACTCCGGTTCGATAGGCGTCGTTCCGTATATTCAGACGCCTCTCAAGTCCGGAAAGTTAGGGGTGCCGAGAAGAACCACAATCGAGCGACTTTTAGCGACAGAGAAGGACCAGCCCTGTTTGACAGTTGCGGACCGTCGGGCAATCGAGGTGCTCAATGCAGCTCCCGCCAGATATGCCTTCACCAACATGTTTGGAATCGAACATCGAGCGGCACTGGAAGCGCTGGTTGGGAGCTCAAACGTCTACGCGAACGAGCTCTTTTATAAGCCAGTAGAGCTGGTAGCGCAGTCGCCGGAGATCAGCCTGACTACTACCAAAGCGGGGGAGTTGAAGCTGGCGCTACGGCCTGCGCTCGACTATCGGGAGCTTGGGATAGTAGTGAAGATGGAGTCTGAGAATCGGGTCAGCATCACGACGGTACGGCAATCGCACGTCGATCTCCACCGTGTCATGCAGATGGGTTCCAGTTTTCCCGTTGAGGCGAAGGAGCGATTGGTAGCATCGTTAGGGAAGCTCAGCGCGGAAGTATCGATCGAATCGGACAGTGTTGGATTTGAAACGATCGCGAGATCAGTGCCAGCGCAGGATCTTCCGGAACTTCGCCTGAAGCCCGATGGCGAGGGCGGTATCATGGTGAGCCTCTCGGTTCAGCCGATCATGGAAGTGGGCGAACATTTTGCTCCTGGCAGCGGCAAGCCAGTGGTGTTCGCCCGCACGCTGGACAATGAACACCTGCAGACAGAACGGAACCTGCAAGTGGAGACGGAACGTGCCTCGGGGGTGGCACTCGCCTGTGCGGTGTTGCAAGGTGGTCGCGAGGAAACTCGCCATGCCTGGACTTGGCACCTTACCGAGCCGGACGATTGCCTGGAGCTGCTGTTGGATCTCCATGAACTTAGCGCCGACACAGTGAAGGTCACCTGGCCGGAAGGCGAGCCCTTGCGCCCCCCAAAGGCAGTGAGTGCTTCCCAGTTTCGCGGTTCCCTGAAGGGTGCCGGGCAATGGTTTGAGGCAGACGGCGAGCTGCAGGTGGATGATGACCTCGTCCTGACAATGCGACAAATCATGGAGTTGCTGGAACTCTCGAATGCAGGGAGCCGGTTCATTGAGATCAGCAAGGGCCGCTTCATCGCCTTGACCAAGCAGTTCCGGCGTCAACTGGATGACTTGCGTGCGCTTTCCACTGAAGGCAAAGGCGGCGTGCGGAAGCTGTCCCCACTGGCAGTCCATACGCTGCACGACCTGGAGGAGACGACGTCGCTGAAAACCGGCCCCGGCTGGAAGGCTCAACTGAAGAAGATCCGTGACGCCGCAGACTTCCAGCCCAAAGTGCCGAAAACCCTGCGGGCCAACCTTCGTGAATACCAGACGGAAGGCTACGACTGGCTGGCGCGCCTGGCCGAGTGGGGCGCGGGTGCGTGCCTGGCGGATGATATGGGTCTGGGCAAGACGGTGCAGGCACTGGCGCTGCTGCTCCACCGGGCGAAGGGCGGCCCCGCGCTGGTGATCGCTCCGACATCCGTCGCCGCAAACTGGATCGATGAAGTGGCACGCTTCGCTCCGACTTTGGAAATCGTCCTCTACACCGGGCCAGATCGAAAGGATCGGCTGGAAAAGATCGGCAGTCACTCGCTCGTGATCACCACCTACGGCATTCCGCAGAGGGGCGATGACGAACTTACCGCAGTGAAATGGCACACCATTGTGCTCGACGAGGCGCAGGCTATCAAAAATCGTGCGACCAAGCGGTCGAAGGCAGCCATGAAACTGCAGGCGCCCTTCCGCATCGCTACCACAGGAACGCCAGTCGAGAACCGACTCGACGAGTTGCACAACTTGTTCACGTTTTTAAATCCCGGCTTGCTCGGTTCGGCAGAGCGATTTCACAAGCAGTTTGCTGATCCAATTGAACGGAACAGAGATGTCGTTGCCAGGGACCGGCTACGACGGGTGATCAAGCCATTCATCCTGCGGCGCATGAAGGGTGACGTGCTCAAAGATCTGCCGGCAAAGACCGAGGTTACCCTGCACGTCGAACTGGACGAGGAAGAGAGCGCCTTCTACGAAGCATTGCGACAGAAGGCCGTTTCCTCTCTGGAATCCGCAAAGCAGGCACCGGAAGAAAGCGCCGTCCGCATTCTCGCGGAAATCACTCGCCTTCGTCGGGCCTGCTGTCACCCCAAGCTCGTCCAACCCAACGGCGCTCCGGAGAGTTCCAAGCAGCGCGTGTTTGTCGAAACGCTCACCGAGATTCTTGACGGTGGGCATCAAGTGCTTGTGTTCAGCCAGTTTGTCGATCACTTGAAGATCGCGCGCCAGAGCTTGGACGGCCTCGGTATCGAATACCAATATCTCGACGGATCCACCCCGGCCAAGAAGCGCAAAGAAGCGATCGATGCCTTCCAGGCGGGCGAAGGGAACGTCTTTCTGATCTCTCTCAAAGCCGGTGGCTCGGGGCTCAATTTGACCGCTGCGGACTATGTCATTCACCTCGATCCGTGGTGGAACCCAGCGGTCGAAGATCAGGCATCCGACCGCGCCCACCGCATCGGCCAGCAGCGTCCAGTGACCGTCTACCGCCTCGTCACCAAGGGCACGATCGAGGAAAAGATCGTCGCCCTGCACCACGAAAAGCGAGACCTCGCCAGCGCCATGCTCGAAGGCACCGATGCCGCAGGACGTCTCACATCGGAACAAATGCTCGCATTGATCCGGGATGTGGGAGCGTGACTTTAACTTAGCCTCATGGGGGCAACCGCTCACTGTTCCGTGTATCGCACTTGCACACAGAAACAGAAAAGCGCCGCATGATCGCATCGCATGATCTGCGTGAGCGCGAAGTCAGTGGGGAAGAACCGTCGCTGGTGAGCGCGCCATTGTTACATCGGTGCCGCCATTGCGGGTACCGACTTTTTTACCAGCGCCTCAAACCGAATCCAACTCATCCCACCCAGTTGGCACCGGCAGCGTTTCTTCGAGTGAATCCATAGCTGCCTCCAGTTGGTCGGCGACCGCTCTGCGATCGCCTGCAAAGGAGAGTGGCTCGCCGACCACGACGTCGCAAACGAATGGCACAAACAGCGATTCTCCGCGGGGCAGCGACTTGCCGCAACCTCGCAGAAAAATCGGGATCATCGGGACGGCTGGACATTTTTCCACCAGTCTACCGACACCCGCTTTGAATGGAACGCGTTCTTCAGGCTCTCCGCGCGTGCCTTCGGGGAAGATGATGAGCAGGTCGCCGTTGTTCAACGCTTCGACGCATTCGCCGAACAGATCTTCGCCACGCTTCGGGCGACGCTCCAGTGGAATGACGCCCAGCAGATTTCGCGACAGCATTTCGCAAAAAGCGTTGCGGCAAAAATAATCGCGCGCGCCCACTGGTCGCAGTCGATGGAGGTCAGCCATGGGAACGATGGAAGCGACAGCGAGGGTGTCCAGGGGGCTGTTGTGGTTGACGACAAGAATCGCCGCGCCCTTGAGCAGTCGCTCCCGATGACGAACATTGAGCCCCATGATCACCAGCACGATCGGTCGCACAATGATCACATAGAACAGAATTTTCGGCCAGCGCTTCATCGTGACCTAGAAGTGCAGATAGTAGACAAGATGGAAAAACAACGGTGCGGTGTAAGTGAGGCTGTCGACGCGATCCATCACACCGCCATGCCCGGGGATGGTTGCACCCATATCCTTGATGCCGAGATCTCGCTTCACTGCGCTGACGGTCAGGTCGCCAAAGAAACCTCCCACCGCAATGATGACACCAGCGATGGCAGATTCAGCAGCCGACAGAGGGGTCAGCAGTGGTGCCAGCGCCATCGCAAGCCCGGAAGTGATGATCACGCCACCGATGAATCCTGCCCATGTTTTGTTTGGGCTGACTAGCGGAACGATCTTCCGTTTGCCGAACGATTTTCCGCTGATGAATTGTGCGACGTCATTGCCTTGCGTGAGCACCACAAGATACAGAAGCAATCCAGAGCCACCTTCCAGCGATAACAGGAATGCGCCGTGACTCAGGCTGAACACTGTGACCATCAATCCCCAGTGCAGCGTGCCCGCAGCGCGGAGGAATCCCTTCGTTTCGCCTGCGATAACCAGCCTCAGCGGAATCAGTAGGAAAAGATACACCGGGATGAAGACGATGAACATTCCGTAGTATCCCGTGCCCGCCCAATAGTACTGCACAGGGATCGAGAGGTAAGCCCAAAACAATGCCCGTCGATCGACCCGGCGCGTTGGAATGGCGGAGACGTATTCCTTGAGTGCTAGAAAGCTGATGAAAGCAAAGACGATCACCGACAGGCGGCGGTCGATCACCAGGGCACCAACGAATATGAACACCATGATCCACCACGACCGCACGCGCCGCTTGAGTTCGATGTAGCTCTCGGATTCTGCCTGGTGCGGAAGAACGCGAATGACGATGCTTGCAGTGACGAGAATCGCCAGGATCCCACCGACCACCCATTTTTCTCCGTCCGTCATGATGCGCAGCCCTCCTTCAGTGCATTCTTTGAGCGTTTCCAGATAGTGAGCATTCCTAGTACGATGCAGATCCCCAGTAGCGACGCAACCCAGTGGCCAATTGGCACGCCGACCCCGAGAAGCAGCGCCAGCAGTCCAAACAAAAGCGCACGATCACTTTTTCCAAAGGGCCCGTCGTAGCGACGGCTAGCGCCGATTTGAACCGCCACCACTCCTGCCATCTCTGTCACGATCGCGATGATTACCAATGTCACCACCAGTGCTCCAGGCACACCGGGAACAAGGGCAAGCGGCAGGTAAAGAGCAGCATCGGCCAGCACATCTCCGAGCTCATTCAGGATCGCCCCCAATGGTGATTTCATGTTGTGTTCCCTGGCCAGCATGCCATCGATCGCATTCAACGCCATGCGCACGAAGAGTACCACGGGCAGTACCAGCAGTGGCCAACGCGCCGTGGGGTAAAGCAGGATCGCCAGCCCCCCAAGGGCTGAGAGCACCGCAGCGTAGATCGTTATCTGGTTGGCCGTAATCCCGGCTTTTGCCAGGGCATCACAAATTGGCCTGAGCAGGTTCTGAAACTTCGGCTTGAGGTCATAGATCGTTGGCATCGCACGATGGCAGTGTGAGGCACTGTCAGGACAAAGGCAAGCCGCGCGTTCATTTGTTCAATTCAGTTCGATTCCGAGCGTCACAATTCGTGAACATCCGTGAAAGAAGGAGTGAACTAGATACAACCAAACCTTAACAGCCAGATCGGCCACGCAACGTTTCTTGCCGTTTCTGCGGGTCTGGCGCTGATGGCCATGAATTTCCATCGCACTGGCCGCAACAGTCACGCCGTCGCCGCATGGTCGAGTGCCCCGGCTGCTGCCATCGCGCTGGTGATAATCTGCATCGCAATGCCGGAAGGCGTACCAACCATTATCCAAGGAGGGGCGGACTCCGATCCGCCGCTTCCCCGAAGAAAGCGATCAGTGCAGAGCAGGCACAGAGTCAGTCTCGATCGATCTCACCGAAGGCAGTGCTTCTCCGAATCAGCCCTCGTCATCTGCCTGCGGTGGTCGCGTCCGCCAGTAGGCTGCGAGCAGGCTGCCCAGAATGCAGTGATAGACCGCCGAGATCGCACAGGGTGCCGCAGCGGCGGGCGGTAAATGCTGCTTTGCCAGTGCACTACCCAGACCGGAGTTCTGCATTCCGACTTCGATCGCCAGCGTTCGTCGAAAAACCTCCGGGTACTTCAGCATTTTCGCCACCAGATAGCCGAGGCCGAATCCGCCGACGTGCAACAATAGCACCGCGATGAAAAGCGGGGCTCCAGCCGTCGAGATCTTCTCCTTGTTCAATCCGATGATGCAACTCACGATCAGCACTATCGCGATCACCGAAACCAGCGGCGCGATCAAATTGGCCCGCTTTACAGCTTTTGGGAAAAATTGATTCGATGTTAGACCAACGATTAGCGGTAACAGGACGACATGCAGGGTGCTCAGCAACATCTTGCCCGCCGGGACATCCATGTGCTCGCTGGCGAGAACCTGCGTCAGCCCGGGTGTGAGGAGAATCGCCAGGAACGTCGAGCACATTGTCAACAGCACCGAAAGCGGAACGTTCGCCCGCGCCAGGTAGGCGATCACGTTCGAAGCAGTGCCGCCAGGGCAGCAACTTACCAGGATCAACCCGACAGCGAGATCGCGCTCAAGTTGGAATGCGCTCGCTAGTCCCCAGCCCAGCAGCGGCATGATCGTAAACTGCGACACGAGTCCAACCCCGATCGCCTTGGGAACTTTCAGAACTTCGCTGAAATCCTTGAAGCTGAGAGTGATGCCCATGCCGAGCATGATCACCCCAAGCGCTGGGCTGATGCAAGGTGCGAACCAGTTGAAATGTGTCGGCACCAGCCAGGCCCAGATCGCGCCGAGGACGATCCAGAGAGGAAAGAGAGCCGTGAGGGTCTTGAGAATAGCTGTCATTGAGGCCACCAGACTAACCAGATCTAAGCGCGCTGTGAATGGCTATCTCTCTGTTCTGTGCATTGATATAGGGCGGAATCACCATCCAGTTCAGATCAGGGATGGATAGCACCATTCCACGGTGGCTTGCTAACTGTTGTTTCGATCAGCTTCATCCAGAATAGGATCGAGCCTTGCGATTGGCATTTCGCGAACGTGAATCGATCGATCCAGTCCTGACAGGTATCGAGAGAATCTACCGGCCACTTGAGCAGCGCAATTTCCAGGAATTCCGATCGAAGACGGTTTCCATACATAGTAGGTGGAAGTGTTTGAGCAAAGTGCCGCCGCAACTGGAGCCGCAACTGGAGCCGCCAACCCCGCGCCAGCTCATCGACCAGATAGCGAAAATCCGGGATCATCTCAGGCGCACCACCCGTCAAATCGACCGTTTGGATCTTTGCGTCGCGCACCCATTCGAGGATGCGATCGACGGTTTCGCGGGACATGATCTCTTTCCGCGATGGGCCAGCATTATCGTGGAAGTGGACGCAGGTCAAATTGCACAGCTTCCCGACATTGATCTGCAACACCTACGGATCCGTGCGCTTCAATTGCAACCCGTCCAGCGCCAATCTGCGCTGGAACGAGATTTCTGAATTGGCAGATGACGTGGTTGTGGTGGCGTTGTCGTTCGAGACCATTCAGTTAGAGGTGCAGGCTAGAGGTGGCCGCGAGCCGTCTATTCCCTTTGCTTCTCCAGTTTCTTGGATCGCAAGCTTCTGTGGCGAACAGATCAACCCCCTGTATGTATTGATAAGGATTTTTGAATCCAAATGGCGATTTGCGGCGAACTCAGTGAGTGCATACTTGTCCCATCACTCTCAATCCCCAACATCGATTCCGTTTCCGTGGATAGAATTGCGATCATAGGCAGCGGTATTGCTGGGCTCGGATGTGCGCACTTTTTGCAAAATCGTGCGGAGATCATGATGTTCGAAGCAGGCGACCACGTAGGCGGTCACAGCAACACCATCAGCATCGATGAAGGCGGTCGGGAAGTTGTGCTGGACACGGGTTTCATGGTTTACAACGAGGTCACGTATCCGCTGCTGACACGTCTATTTGCAGAACTCGATGTGCCGACCAAGCCGACGCAGATGTCTTTCAGCGTTCACCATGGCGCATCCGGGATTGAATGGAACGGTGCCAACTTGAACGGATTGTTCGCCCAACGGCGGAATCTTTTCAACTTGAGCCACTGGAGATTCCTGCTCCAGCTAAATCGGTTCAACAAGGAATCCGTCGCAGCATTGGATGAGCCGCAGTGGGCGGAGATGACGCTGGCGGAATATGTTGAAGCCCGTGGTTACGGTCAGGACTTCCTTGAGCGCTACCTTGTGCCGATGAGTTCCGCCGTCTGGTCAACACCAGCAGAAGAGATGCTGCGATTTCCCGCGATGACGCTGGTACGCTTCTGGCACAATCACGGGTTCCTCGGGCTCGATACCCAGCATCCGTGGCGCACGGTCGATGGGGGCGCGCGCGCGTATGTGAAGCGGTTGATTGCGCCGTTCCGTGAGTGCATTCACACCAGCACTCCTGTCCAGCGAGTTCACGTTTCGGGCAAAGGACTGGTGGGAGTCGAAAGCGACCGCGGTATCGAGTCTTTTGACAGAGTGATCTTCGCCACCCACGCGGACCAGGCGCTGCGAATGTTAGAGTCGCCGACGCCGCTTCAGCGCGAGCTGTTGAGTCCGTTCGCCTACCAGCCAAACTCCGTGCGGGTGCATACCGATCCACAGTTCATGCCAAAAACGCGGATGTGCTGGGCGTCCTGGAACTACCGCAGCGAGGAATCCCGTACCAGCACACACTACTGGATGAATTCCCTGCAGGGAGTGTCCGAAGAAGAAGACTACTTCGTTTCTCTCAATGTAAGTGATCGCGTTCCAGCAGCCGCGTGCAAGCGCGCGATCGACTACGAGCACCCGCTGTTCGATCTCGATGCGATCAAAGCGCAGCGCCGACTGCCGGAGTTGAACGATCCCAGCGGCGTCGCCTTTTTCTGCGGCAGCTACTTCCGCTATGGCTTCCACGAAGACGCTTTCAAATCAGCCGTAGACTTGTGCACCACTCTGGTCGGCGGTGATCCATGGGAGGTGCCCGCGTGAACTCTGGCCTCTATGAGTGCGAGGTCTACCACGAGCGGCTCTCGCCCAGGCGGCACCGCTTCAGCTACCGATTGTTCTTTCTCGACCTGGATCTGGAGGAGCTGCCAGAGCTTTCTCGCAAGCTGCTGCCGTTCTCCCATAATCGATTCAACGTGTTCGCGTTTCGTGATTCTGATCACCTCGGCGGGAGCAAAGCGGATCTTCGGGCGAACCTGGAGGATTGGCTGAACGGGCAGAGGATCGCGCTTCCTGCAGGATCGCGCATCCGATTGATCACCCTGCCCCGTATTATGGGATACATTTTCAATCCCGTATGTTTCTACTTCATTTCCAACTCAGATGGAACGCCTCTGCACGCCGTGGTGGAGGTATGCAATACTTTTCGCGAAGTGAAGCCGTGGCTGATCGAGGCACCCGCCGGTACTATGTTTCGACGCAGGGTGCCAAAGCACTTCTACGTGTCCCCGTTCACTCATTTGACGACGCAGTTCGATTTCCGCCTGCAGGTGCCTGGGGACAAGATCGAGATCCACATCGACGACATCGAGGACGGCAAGACCACACTGGTGAGCTGGATTCGCGGAACACGGAAGCCTCTTACCAATGCCCGCCTACTCTGGTTCACCGTGCGTTATCCGGCGCTTACCCTTCAGGTGATCGTAAAGATTCATTGGCAGGCACTGCGACTCTGGATCAAAGGCCTGCCGGTGTTCAGAAAAGCCGCCGATCCAGAACTTCAGCGCGATCTTTTCCATCCGCACGCGTCCCTCGCTGACCGACCGAAACCATGAGTGCTCTAACCATTGCCACAGCAGAGAGAATGCTCTTCTCACGGAGCCTGTACCGTGCTCCTGTGCTCAAGACCTTGACCGCATTCTCCGTAGGTAGGCTGGAGATGCAATTGCCAGATGGCGAGACGCTGTCACTTGGGCAGCAGGCTCGCCAATCTAAAATGGATACCGTGCCCCGCATCACCGTGCGGGACGAGGCCTTCTTCAAGAAGTGTGCGCTCGGTGGCGGCGTCGGCCTTGGCGAGTCCTACGTTGTTGGCGATTGGGACACTGACGACATCAAAGGCGTCATCGAGTGGTTCATCCTGAATCTGCATGCAGACAAAAATCTCCGCGGATCCTCGCAAAAGCTGCGCCTCGTCGGGTTCCTGAGTTTCCTCGACCGAATCGGCCATCGACTGCGGCACAACAGCAAGGAAACCAGCCGTCGCAACATTGAAGAACACTACGACCTCGGGAACGCATTCTACAAGCTCTGGCTTGATCCCAGCATGACCTATTCTGCCGCGCGCTACACTGCGCCTGATCAGGGGCTCGAGGAAGCGCAGCGGGCAAAGTATGATGCGCTCTGTGAAAAGCTGCAGCTCAAAGCCAGCGACCACGTGCTTGAGATCGGCTGCGGCTGGGGTGGTTTCAGTTGTCATGCCGTGCAGCACTTCGGCTGCCGCGTCACGGCAGTGACCATATCACAGGCGCAATTCAATGAAGCCACCCGCCGCGTGAAAGACGCTGGACTGGAGGACAAGATCGAGATTCGCCTGCAGGACTACCGCGACATTACCGGACAGTTCGACAAAATTGCATCGATCGAAATGCTCGAGGCAGTCGGCCACAATTACCACAAGACCTGGGCAGCCAAGTGTCACGAAGTCCTTAAGCCTCAGGGCCTGCTTGCAGTGCAAATGATCACTGTTGCAGATGGCGAATACGCCGATCTCAAACGCGGCACTGACTTCATTCAAAAGCATATCTTCCCCGGCTCCCTGCTGCTCAGTGTTGGCCGCATGGGCGAGGTGTTCAAGGATGCAGGAAACTTTCTGCTCTACGGAATGGAAGACCTCGGCATCAGCTACGCGCGCACGTTGAACGAGTGGCACGTGACCTTCAACCAGCAGCTGGACGCTGTGCGCTCGCTGGGCTTTTCCGACCAGTTCATCCGCAAGTGGAACTATTACCTGAAGTATTGCGAGGCGGCATTCGCGACGCGCAACATCAGCGTCATCCAGGCAGTCTACACACGGCCCTGCAACACATCGCTCCGCGACTAACTACTAAGGGCGTTCAAGATTCGACATCATGATCGTGGCACTGCGCATTTTCTTCATCATCGTTCTGACCTCCATGCTGGCCGTTACCACTTGGGCAAGCAACGACACCGCGCTGTGGAAGATCCCGGTCGATGTCAGCAGCCACCCCTGGTTCATCGCCTGTCTGTTCGATGCCTACTGGGGATTCCTCACATTCTGCTGCTGGGTGATCTATCGGGAGCGATCGATGCTGGCACGGGTCGGCTGGTTGATCGCGATCCTGTTGTTAGGCAACATTGCGATGTCCATCTACATGCTCATCCTCCTGTTCAAACTGCCGACTAACGCCACTGCGCGGGACGTTCTGTTGCGTCCTGAATCCGCGTGATGATATGAGTTCGCCCGCTATATTGGCCACCGAAGCCGCAGCGCTGCTCGCAGTGTTCCTATTCACCTGGTGGCTCGCTCGGCGCATCGGGAACTACAGTATTGTCGATGTCACCTGGTCGCTATCCTTTGCTCCCGTAGCCATCATTCACGCTACCCTTAGCGATGGCTGGGTTCCGCGCCAGATAGCCATCGCCATTCTGGTAAGCCTGTGGAGCCTGCGATTGGGCACTTATCTGTGGGGCCGCGTCGCCGCGCATCACCCAGCAGTCGATCCACGCTACGCGATCCTCAGCAAGCGTTGGCAAAACAACCTCGGACGCGCCTACCTGTTCTTCTTCCTGTCACAGGGAGTCCTGGTCTGGTTGCTCATGCTGCCAGTGCACTTCATTTCGTGCAATGCGGCGGTCGGTTTTCATCCGCTGGAGATCGCAGGCTTCGCACTGTGGGTGATCGCGCTGATCGGTGAAGGCATCGCTGACTCACAGTTGAAGCAGTTCAAAAAGGAATCGACCGACCCGCTCAGCGTCTGCAAGCGTGGCCTCTGGCGTTACTCGCGGCATCCGAACTACTTCTTCCAGTCACTGCTGTGGTGGGGACTGTTCCTCATGGCTCTGCCGATGCCATGGGGCTGGATCACCATCATCGCACCACTCGCCATGCTCCACTTTCTACTTCGCGTCACCGGTGTCCCGCTGACCGAAGAACTGGCGATCGAAAAACGTGGCGACGTCTACCGCGA
>JAQCER010000012.1 GCA_027618625.1 Verrucomicrobiota bacterium | reverse complement strand
TCGATTTTCCCTAATTGCCACAATACCATCCACTCCTCATGCGTAAGCCCTGGAAATCTCGGGATATGCTGGTAGAAAGTTGAAATTGAGACCGTATTTTTCCCCGTGCCTGATATTCGACAGTTTGTAATCAGCCCGAAGATCCAGATCGCGTTTCTGGTTGTTGCCTGGAGCAGTGTTCTGATTGGATGGCAGTTTAGAGTGAGCTTGATGAAGACAGTGAGTGCGCAAGTAGTCGGTGGCAGTCGCCTCGCGGAGGTTCGCGAGCGGGCGGAACCGCGCCTGGAGCGGGAATTGCCGCGGAAGGGGGCACCGGTGTTCATTCGAATTTTCAAGGAATCGAAGGAGCTGGAGGTGTGGCTCGAAGCTGAGGGGGGATATGTGCTTGCCAAGACGTATCCCATCGCGAACTACGGCAGTGGCACGCTCGCGCCGAAGCTGGCGGAAGGCGATGGCCAGGCGCCGACCGGGTTTTACACCGTCAGCAAGGCACAGTTGAAGCCGGACAGCGACTACCACCTTGCTTTTAATCTCGGGTTTCCAAATGCTTATGATACGGCAAAAAAGCGCACCGGCTCATTCCTCATGGTGCACGGCATTACGGTCTCGATCGGGTGCTACGCGATGACGGATTCATTGATCGAGGAAATTTACCTGCTCGTAGATGCAGCGTTGACCAAGGGCCAGAAGGCAGTGCCGGTGCATGCATTTCCATTCCGCATGACCGCTGAACGCATGCAAAAGGCCGCCGCTGCCGAAGACGAGAAGGCCTGGCTGGCTGAATGGGAAAACCTCAAGGAAGGGTATGACCTTTTTGAGCGCACGCGTGTGCCTTCGGAGGTTCGAGTGGGCTTGGACGGTCGCTACTCGTTTCGCTGATCATGGGCTGAGGCAGATTTGCTGGCAGCTGCAGTGAATGGGGGGATGGGCAGGGGGGCAGGGTTTCCTGTTTGCTTTCGTCGGGAGGTTCTCCTAACATGACAGTTCGATGACAAAAAAGGCACTAGGTAAAGGGCTCGGCGCTCTGATTACTGGCGTTTCCAAGAAGCGTCAGGGCAATTTTGACGCTCCGGGTGGAACTTTCCAGTCCGCTGTGCCGGACGGGGACGGCGGTGCCGTTCGGAAGGTCCCTCTCGATGCCATCGTGCCCAGTCCGCTACAGCCACGGCGTGAGTTCCGGGAAGACCAGCTCAACGAACTCATGGAGTCGATCCGCGAGCACGGAATCATTTCACCCCTTGTGGTGCGTGACGTGAATGGTCAGCTCGAATTGATCGCGGGTGAGCGCCGCTGGCGGGCGTCCCGTCTGGCTGGTCTGACGACGGTGCCGGTGATCGTGCGTGAGGCATCGGATCGCGATGTGCTTGAGATGGCGCTGATCGAGAATCTGCAACGCGAGGATCTCAACCCGATGGAAGAGGCCGAAGCCTACCAGAGACTGTCGAAAGACTTTAACCTGACTCAGGAAGAAATCGCCAGACGAGTAGGCAAGAACCGCGCGACTGTGGCCAACACCATTCGATTGCTGGAGTTGGCTCCAGGGGTTGCGAAGATGGTCGAGCAGGGCCGAATCTCGACGGGACATGCCAAGGTCATTCTTGGGCTCAAGCACCACTCGCTGCAGGAACTGATCGCCGATCAAGTCATCAAGAAAGGGCTTACCGTTCGCAGCACTGAGCAGGAAGTAGAGCGCGAGCTCAAAGCGGGCGGCATCGCCACTGGCAAACGCCGCAAGGAATCGGACGGCCCGTCGTCGCCGGAGTTGCTCTCCGCGATCCGGAGTATCGAGGAAAGGATGCGCAGCCGGTTTTCAACAAAAGTGCAGGTGGTCCACGGCAACAAAAAGGGCCGCATCGAAATCGACTACTACGGCAACGACGACCTGGATCGCATTCTCGGTTTGTTAGGACTCGATCTGGAAAGGGAGTAGCCGTTTACAACGTTTTACTTTTTGGGGGAATCTGAGAAAGTTCCCGAAGTCATCCGTTCTTACGTTCTGTATCTCAACGGTTGCTGTTTGTGTGATCCTTTACTTGATCCATGCAAGTTCATTGACTGGTTTTTAGATTGGCCTAGCCTAAGAGCGTTTAGTGCCTCCGTATGAACCGTACTCGTGTCTCCATTCTTGTTGGGATGATCGCCATCCTGGCGGTCGTCATTTTCCTCGCTTCCTCCGGCGGGTTGCCCGGGTCTTCCTTCCAATATGATCCGTCCAAAGCCGTGCATGGCCAGTTGAGCGGTGTCAAAGCGCTCGCTCATGTTCAGGCCCTCGTCGACTTCGGGCCGCGGCCCAGTGGTTCCGAAGCGAACATCAGGCAGCAGGACTACATCATCGCTGAACTGAAGAAGCTAGGCTGGACGACCCGCAGGGATGCCTTCACTGACAAAACAACACGGGGCCCGATCGAGTTTGCAAATCTGCATGCGCGGCTGGGGGAGGGAGACAGCGCATTCAGCAGAACGGCCGAGGTGCTCGTCTGTTCTCACTTTGATACCAAGTACATGCCGGGCATCACTTTTGTCGGTGCCAATGACGGCGGATCGAGCACGGGGCTTCTGATTGAAATGGCGCGGGTGCTGGCCGCGAATCCTGATCTGGCAGAGCGCATCGAACTGGTGTTCTTCGACGGTGAGGAAGCGATTACGAGTTTTCAGGTTGAGGGGCTTCACGGCAGCAAGTATCTGGCAAAGAAGCTCCGGGCGCTCCCTGAAGGTGATCGCCCGCCCTATGCAGTAGTTTTTGACTTGATCGGGGACAAGAATCTGAACGTCGGGATTCCGAGCAACACGGACCTTGAAATGTCGAATGCCGTGCTGGAAGCGGCGGAGGAACTCGGCACCCGCAAGCACTTTTCAGTGCTGCACACGGAAATCATCGATGACCACCAGCCGCTCCACGAAATCGGAATGCGGGTGACCAATCTCATCGATATGGATTATAAACCTTACTGGCATACCAGTGCGGATACGATGGATCGCATCACGGCGGAGAGTATCGAGATCTCTGGCCGTACCGGGTTGCTGTTCCTTGAGAAGTACCTGCTGGGGGGCCGGCGCTAGCAACGGCAACTAGTCGATTCTGGGGCACTTTTTCTGCTTTCCATTTCCAAATTCTCAGCGTCTAATCACCATAGGCCATGGCAATTCCATCTACCAAAGAAATCATTACGTTGTTGAGCGCTTCGGATGCCTTCTCAGGCACCCCGGAGAAGGAGTTGAATGCACTTGCTAAACTGTTCACTGAAAGGCCAGTGTATGACGGTGAGGTGATCACGGAAGAAGACGCAACTGGCGGCGATGTCTATCTTGTGCTGGATGGTCTCTTCAGGGTCTTTACCGGTGTTGATCTGGATGATGACGACGACTTCGGCGGTGGCGGACGCAGAGCTGGTTCATTAGCGCAAGAGCGCTTGTTGCAACGGGGTGACGTTTTCGGAGAAATCGCGGCGATGACTGGTGGTCGGCGGATGGCCACCGTGCGTGCTGCGAGCGAAGGCCTGCTGCTCGTGCTCACCAAAGACGACTTCCATCGCGTGCTGCAGAACTCACCGGAGATGGTGGAGTCCATCTGCAATTCGATGGCGCGCTACTTTGATGAAGACTGAGAAACCTTTACTTCTTCAAAGGATTCTCGTACCACACGACATTCATCGTGCCGCGTCCAGCGTTCAGTAAATCCAGATCGCCGTCGCCGTCCATGTCTACCGTGCGCAGGTCATAACTCTGTTGCTTGTCGTCAAGCGTGTGCAGAGTAAAGTTGCCTTTACCGTCGTTCTCATACCACATAACGCGCTCGCTTTCGTAGCCGCAGGTAGCTGCATCCAGGTCGCCGTCCTGATCGTGATCGGCTACGGTCAGACTGTGAGGTGACCGGATTTCGGTGTCGATATCGTGGATCTTCCAGCTGGGATTTTCGAACCAGATGACACCCACACCATGTCCCCGCGAGGCCAGCCAGTCGACCTTGCCATCACCGTTGACATCGGCTGGTAGAATGTTAGTGGCAGCAGTCTGGTTCTCGGCCAGGATCACTTTTTTCCAGGCAACCTTCACATTTTCAGCGCCAGGATTCTTCCAGTACGCGAACCAGTTGCCATCGGCAAACGGAGCGCCCTTTGCACCGACGGCGATTTCCTTCCAGCCATCGCCATCGATGTCACCGGCGCCCATGTAGTGGCTTCCGCCGCGTGCGTCTTTGTCGGCAAATACATGGCGATCCCATTGTCTGGCATTGAGCGGATCCTTGGGAACGCTGAGCCACGAGATCGAATCCCCGATGCCCTTTTCCGGTTCGAAATTATTGATGATCAGATCGTCCCGACCGTCGTTGTCGACGTCCGAGCGGAGGATGCAATGCACGCCAGTGATTTCAAGATCAATCATCCGAGGGGTCCACCCACCTCTGTCCGCAGTGTCCGATCCCGGATTCTCGAGCCAAAACGGATGATCGTCTGACAGTGTTCCAGCCCAGTCAAGATCGCCGTCCCCATCGACATCGATCACCTCGCTATGGATGCAGGCGCCACCACCACCGAACAGCCGATGCACGATCGTCTCCTTCCAATCCGGCGCGACGAACAAGCTTACCCGCCCGTTAAAACTCGCGATCACGTCCAGCAATTGATCGCCATTGGCATCCAATGCTACCGCTGTATTGCAGTGGCCCTGGTTCATGACGACGTGTTTCTTCCAGGCAACCGGTTCATCGGCCAGCAGTGTTGACGAGCAGACGCCAGTCAGGAGGAGAACGGATAGTTTCATCTTCATCCTCTGAGCGTATCCGCTAGCGGCGTGTTTGTCGGGCAAAAAAAGAGCCGTCAAGCAGAGCGCACTGAAACGTTTATCAAATCAACACACCGGCTTAAGCTGGTCGGTCCGGCATCGGATTTTTTTCTTCGGTGGTGGGATCAAAACCGTTTGCTTCGCCGACGGTGAGAATGAGTCGAATAGTGCGGCTGACAAATGCCTGGTGTTTGACTTCGAGCAACAGCCACCAGAGAAAGTAGATGCCAGAACCGAAGATCCACATAGCCCGCCACTGCAGGTACCAGGCTGTTGCGATGATGCCTGCGAGAATCGCCACGCTGATAACGGCGTTCGCTCTGGTCATGTGGGAAGCGAGGCGAATGCGGGTGAGCCGATTTTTGCCTTTGTGATACTCGGTGACGGTGGTGATGCGGACGCGCCACCAGAGGTTCTGCAGCACCTCGATGTCCCAGTCCCGCCAGCCGTCGTCGAGGCGGTGCTTCCAGCTGTGGAGATCGAGTTCTTTGACGATCTTGGCAAGGAGATCATCGCGGTTCTTTCCTTCCTCGTTCCAGACGGCGATCTGGCCGACTTTTTTCCAGAACGCAATGCGGGGAAAGCGCAGCAGGGTTCCACCGAAGATTGCGCCGCGGGGAACGGCCATCAGTTTTGCACTGTGCAGACTGCGGGTGGCTCCACGGGCGATCGGTTGGATCAAGGTCATGAGCCAAAGCATGGCGCGGGCCCTTCTCGAATCGAATCGTGGATCAATGCGCCGACGGCTGGTGCGCTTCCAGGCATTCCAAGCTGTGGTGGTAGTCATCACCAGGCCAATCAGAAAGAACGGAAAATAGACGAAGCCAGCGCCAAGCAGTACGAGCGCCAGCAGTGCCCAGGGAAAACCACCGACCAATGCAGTTAAACACGACACGGCTTCTGGATAAATCGACTGGAAAAGCGCGTTGCCAAAGACGCCCTGGTACAGTCGCACAGGACCATCCGGGTGCGACATTACATCGGGCTGATAGATGGTGCCAAACCAGCGCGCACCGCCGGACAGCAGGCTGAAGCGCTTGCTATGGCGTTTCATCAGCAAGGCTTCCGCCCGCCCGTAGCCGACCTGTTGCTTCAAATAGGCCTTGGCTGTGAATCGGCGATAGTGCCAGACGAAGGCGGCGGCTGCGAAGCCGATCCGCTTGCCGCGTATCTGTAAACGCCAACAAAAGTCAACATCGTCCCCAGCGACATCGTAGCATTCCTCGAATCCCTTGATCGCTTCGAAGTCGGATCGTCGGACACTGAGGTTACAACCGGGGATGTGCTCGGCATCGTTGTCGCTCAGCATCACTTGCGTTGGAGCACCGGGAGCAGCGATCACACATGCCTGGATCACATTCTCCGCAGGCGGCGGCAAATTCGGGCCACCGACGGCGGCAAGCTCGGGATCTCTCTGGAATGCCAGCGCAAGATGGGCCAGCCAGTCCCGGTCCGGCATGCAATCGTCATCGGTGTAGGCCAGGATTTCTCCGTTGGCCTTATTTGCACCGAGATTGCGTGCGGCGCTGAGACCTGCATGCTTCTGCTTGATGTAGCGCACCCTGGAAAATTTCTCCACGATGGCCTTGACGTTTTCCGTCGAACCGTCGTCGACCACAAGTACCTCGAAGTCCGGGTAGTCGACCCGGGCAATCCAGCGCAGGCAGTCGTTCAATGTCCGCACGCCATTGAAGGTGCAGACGATGACAGAAATTTTTGGGACGTAATTGAGGAAACTGAGGGGGGCTGCGCCTTTCCGGAAGTGATTCTGCACCGCGTGGAATGCGGGTTTTGGCTGGCGTTGGCTGTCGACCAGGCCGAACTTCCATTCCGACATGTCCCGCCCTCCCGTGAACCATTCGTCAGTATATGTAAAAAGGATCGTGCCGGCGACACCTTGCTGCGCCATCTCTTCGCACGCCCAGTCGAGGACTTCGCGTTGTTGCTCATTGCTATGATGGCGCGTGTTCAGCCCGAACTCGCTGATGACGAGCGGGCGATTTCCGGCGAGGTGCTGCAGTCGCCGGAGGTAGCGGGCAAAGTCCTTGCGCGTTTCGAGATAGACGTTGTAAGCGACAAAGTCGGCATTGTCCGGCATCAGATACTCGGTGGTCGGGTAGCTGGCATAGGCGAACAATGCGCCGGGATGACAGCTACGACCGGCATCGATCATCGCCTCGAGAAAATTCTTTACCTGATCCCTTCCGAGCCAGCGCACCATCTGGGCGTTCACCTCATTGCCAACGAAGTATCCAGAGACCGATGGAGCGTCGGAGAACTCAGAGACGATTCTACGCGCGGACCGAAGGATGCGCTTGGGCATCGCCGGATCGTGAAAGAAATCAACGAAATTTTCCCAGTTGAGGCCGATCAGTGTCTGGAACTCCCGCTCTTCGCAGGCGGCGAGAAACTCCTGGGTGGGGGAGCGCGTGAGACGCAGGGTATTGGCACCCAGTTCTCGGATCTGGTCCAGATCGCGCTGGTATTGATCGGGGGACGGCAGCCCATGTGGCGCACGGCCGGAGTCGAAGGGGCCGTACGTAATGCCCCGCATCCACGAGTGTTCCCCGTTCAACTGGAGAAACTTCCCGTCGGCTTTCCATGCTTGGGGCTGAGAGCTGGTCATCTTAGCCAAGCATGCCACACTCGCAAGATCCGGCAACCTTAAGTATCAGGGAGTCGTCAGCGACTGCTGAGCACTTCTTCAACCAGTTCCAGAAGCTGGCGGGGCTCATAGGGCTTGGGCAGCACGGCACTGAATCCGTAGTCCATAAAGCGAGCCATCACCGGATCGTCCGAGTATCCGCTGGAGACGATTGCTCGAACGTCGGGGTCGATGGCGAGGATTTGTTCCATGGCCTGAGTCCCGCCCATTCCTTCCGGAATCGTGAGATCAGTGATGAACAAGTCAAATGCATCACCAGAATCGTGAGCTTTCTGGAACGCGGCGACGGCTTCACTGCCCTCTTCTGTGGCCACCACTTCATAGCCACCAGTGGTCAGATTCATGGCGAGCAAGTGGCGGATGAGCCGCTCGTCCTCAAGAATGAGCACCCGCCGAAGGCCGGTCGGAGCTACTGAGCGAGTGAGCGCCGGCGTTTCGGATCCCGGGCGTGACGTAGATTTTCCTGAGTTTTTCGGTTCCGTCGTATCGACGATGGGCACCGCCGCGGGAAGCCGGACGGTGACCTGAGTTCCTGTCCCGGGTTCGGAGGCGATGGTGATCCCACCGTTGTGCGCTTTGACGATTGATTCACAGACAGTCAGACCGATTCCGCTGGCATTGGCGTTCTGGCGAGTGCTAAAATAGGGCTCGAAGACCTGAGGCAGGTCGGAAGGGGAGATGCCTTGGCCATCGTCCTTGACCGTCCATTCCACCCATGGGCCATCGATCAAATTGTCAGAATCGTCGCCGTAGGCATGTGCGCTGCTGGTGCGTCGCACTTTGACTTGGATCGAACCCGTGTCTGCGATCGCCTGCTCGCTGTTAACGATGAGATTCGAGAGCACCCGGCGACACTGTTCCGGATCCACTTCGGCGAACCCCGTATTGTCTTCGAGGTCCAGCTTGTAGCTGATATTTTTCTTGCGCTGATGCCCTTTGAACCATCGCTCGACAAATGCGCCAATGTCAGTGCGCCGCCTGATCGGAGCGCCGCCCTTGGCAAAAACCAGCAGTTGTTGCACGAGCGTCTGTGCCTGCAGCGTCGCGCGTTTTGCTTCGTCAATTTCGGCGCGATATGGGGCATCGTCCGGCGCACGCATGCCCGCGATGGAAAGATTGCCGAGCAGGACGGTGAGCAGATTGTTGAAGTCATGGGCAAAGCCGCGGGCGAGGTAACCGAGCGACTCCAGCTTGTCGAGTTTCGACTGTTGCTCGTCTGCGGTTTTGCGGCCAGTGATGTCAGTGAGCAGGATGAGTAGGCCGTTGGCGAAAGGGTAGCAACGGGCCTGAAACCACAGTGCCAGCGTATCCAGATGCAGGTTGAACTCCGCAGGTTCGTTGCGCACGAGTGATTGATGCAGCCGCTGGTAGTAGCGACTGTGCGCGGACTTCGGGAACTGACCCCAGAAATCTGCAGAGAAGAGCTCTCTCCTGGGCTTGTGCAAGAGACGGCTTGCGGGCTCGTTGACGTAGGTAATTTTCCACTGCGGATCGACTGCAATGATAGGGTCGGCGATGCCGGTTACCATTCCCGCGAGCTGCGCCCAAGGCGTCAGTTCGTCGCCCGTGCTTGTTTCCAGTGCGCGGGTTGCATTGTCTTCGTCTGAGTCTTCTCCACGCAGGCGAAAAAGAATGACGAGCCCACACAGGCTACCCTCACTGTCGCGCAGCGGCGTCGTGTTGTCCTCGATCGGAAGCAGTGCGCCATCTCGTGTCGTGAGCATCACCGATCGTGCGTTCCCCACCGGATCGTCACCGACGCCGACCGCCTCGCCGGTGGGATAGGAAATTTTGAACACCTCGTGCACGTAGCGACCTTGCGCATCCGCAGCGGTCCAGCCAGTGATCGTCTCGGCAGCGGGATTGAGAAAGGTGATACGACCGATGAGATCCGTGGCGAGCACTGCGTGTGCGATGCTTTTCAGAGTTCCAAGATGTCGGGCGCTGGTGGCCTTGAGATGTTGCTCGGATGCGTGGCGGGCGGCGGCTACTTCGACCATCGAGTGAAGTTCCCGTTCGTTGAATGGCTTCAGCAGATACCCGTAAGCACCGGCCTGTTTCGCCCGGTTGAGCGTCGCCTCATCGCTCATCGCGGAAAGGAACAGCACAGGCACACTGTGCCGTTCTCTAATAGCGGCACCCGTTTCGATTCCGTCCATGGCACCCGCGAGGCCGATGTCCATGACGACGAGATCTGGAAGATCCTCGGTTTCCAGACGTTCCAGTGCCGCCTCGCCGGACTGCAGGACATGTTTCACCGTGTGTCCACAGCGAACGAGAGAGGCCTGAATGTCGCGCCCGACAATGGCCTCGTCCTCAACAACCAGAATTCGCATGGACAGTGTTGGTCAGGATGGCAGGTCGGATTCGGGAAGTGGTAAAACAATGCGGAACTCGGGTTTTCCTTCGGTGCCGACGCGGAACGATCCACCCATCTGTTCAGTCAGGGTTTCAGCGATGGCCAAGCCCTGGCCGTTTGGGTTTTCTCTCGAGTCGGACATCGGAATTCCTGTGTTGGTGACGATCAGCACGGCGAGCCTGCGTTGCGATTCTACGCCCAGGCGCACCTGAATGCAGCCTTCACGGCCGTCAGAAAAGCCGTGCTCAAATGCGTTGCCGACCAGCTCATTGATCACCAGCGCCAGCGGGACAGCATGGGCGGTGCTCAAGTTCAGCTCGTCCAGGCGCCACTTCAATTCCACTAGCGGGGCCACACTCCGCCACCCGCGCTGAAGCGATTGCAGGAGAGCTTCTCCAGCCTGATGGAAGGGAATTTTTGATGGATCACTTCCACTGCTGCCAACACTTTGATAAACATGGGCGACGGCGTTGAGGCGATTCCGCGTCGATAACAAGGCGCTGTCGGCCACCGGATCCCCCGGCTTTTTCATCTGCAGATTCTGCAGGCTCATGAGGATCTGCAGGTGATTCTTGATCTGGTGCAAGCATTCGCGAATGCCCTCCTTCGGCGCTCCGATGTCGGTGGCCACCTCCTTGGCCAGAGAGTCTTCAACGTCCGCAAGTGTAAGTATCGGCAGTTCCAGATTGGCCGCATGGTGGTGAGGTTCGATCGCTGCGATGATCGAAGCCAGTTCACCGTCGGGATTGTTCACGCCGAAAAGCCGTAGTGAGCACTCTTCGGTTCCGGAGGGTCTGACAATGGTCACCTCGCCATGAAAGGAGCCCGTTTGTCTTAACGTAGGGATGAGCGAGTTGCGGAAAGCATCGACGTCCATTTCAGCGAACAGGATCGCCATGCTTTGCCCGTTCAGCGCATCGATCTCGGACTCCAGGAACTCCTCTGCGGCCACGTTGCATTCGATCAAATCGCCATCGCCATTCGCAATCAGAATCGGGCAGGGAGCCGCTTCCAGAAGTGCCGCCGTCAGCTGGTTACGGAACGGTGGTTCATCTAGCCGTGCAGCAGCTGTTTCGATCGGTGTCTCAATTTTCTGGGGCGCTTCAGCGACTGTGGAAGTGACCAACGGTGACAGACTGGCGACGGGTGCGGGAGCCGCAGGGCGTTCCCTGATGAAGAAAGCGGTGAACAATTCCTTGCCTGCCTCATTTCGCACACGAGCGGCGCGCAGCGTGACCGGGATTTGTTCGCCCTCCGTGCGCATGAGGTTCAGATCCACCTCACCTGCTTCGTTGGGATCTCCACCCTGCAGCCGTGCTTCGAGGTCGCGTTTGGCAGCGAGGTGGTCGGGCGCCACGAGCGATTCAAATTTTTCGCGGCGCAGCTCGACCAGATTCTTGCCCAGCATCCGTTCCAGATACGGATTCACATTGAGAATCGCTCCAGTGCGATCCACCACCGTGACACCCACTCCGCATTCACGGAACAATGTGCGGAAGCGTGCCTCGCTCGTGCGCAGCGCGTCCTCGGCGCGACGTCGATCGGTGACATCGGTGCCGATGATGAGCAAACGGTCACCCGCCAGCGCCGTGGGGCGCAATTCGATATCGCGCAAGACGTGGCCGGCATCTGCGAGTGAGAAAACCTTGGTCGCATGTGCCTGCCACACGCGCTCCCACCATGTGGCGGTGACCTCCCGGGCGTGCGCATCATCAGGACTGCCTCGTTCCAGCCACTTTTCGATACTGCCGGAATCCTTAAGATCGAAGCCAAGCAGGGCAGTGAAGCCATCATTGGCAAAGATCGTTTTTGCATCGCGATCCAGCACCGCAATTCCACCGGGCAAGGCTCCCACGATCGATGATGGCAGCGCTTCTTCCTGCTTGCCAGCGCTTGCCGCTTTGTTTTCGGCTGCCGCAGATGCTTTGATCTGTTCGAGCTTTCGCTCCAGTCCGCTTACCAGCGTGGTGACGTCCAGTTTTTGTGCCGCAGCCTGAGACTTCAATTCTTCGAGCTGCTGCAATGCCGCCTTCTTCTCGCTGTTCACCAATGCAAGCGCGTCCTCAAGTTCCAGAATCTGCTCCTCCAGCGGTGCGGTATCAGGCGGGCGAGCTTCCTTGCGCAGGGAGCCGAACAGGGCGATGCCCACAATCGTATCCTCGGCATCGCGCCGGGGGGCTGCGCTCCAAGCCAAACGGAACGCGTCTCCCTCTTCGTCAAAAAGGACAAAGTCAAGTTGGGCGCCAATAGTGAGCTTCCGGTTCTTTTCGAAGTTCGAAGCAATGTTGTCGCAGGCGTCCCGCAGGGTCTGTTTCTGGTTGCCACCGGCGATATCCCACAGTCTTTTTCCGACCAGGGAATCAGACCCTAACACTGCGCTTAACTGCCGGTTCGCGAAGGCGACTTTCCCATTCAAATCGAGCGCCATCCCAGGGCCGTCAATCGCTTGGAGCATTTTTTCTGTGATGTCGACAAATTCGACCTTCTCAGCTGCGGGCTTCTCAGGCTTGGCCGGGAGAGGTTTCAGAGTCTCCTGCGCTGCTGGCGTTAGATCTGGACTAGGAATTGGAATCGGACTTGGACTTGGAACCAGCTGGTTCGATTTTTCGCCCGTCATCTTCTGGCAGGAGATCATTATCCCAGTCGCGCTGCCGCTTTCATTTTCGTCCCATGGCGTCACTTCCCAACGCACCCAGCTGCGTGTGCCGTCCGGGTGATTGATGACGCGATCATCGCTGCGTTGGGTTTCGCCATCCAGGGCGCGCTGATAAACGCGCCTCCAGTTCGGGTGAAGATCCGGAAAAACCTCGTAGTGCGATCTGCCCAGCACATCCTCATTGAGGCTGAATTCTTCCAGCCAGCGCTTGTTGGTAGCGAGGTAGCGCATTTCACGATCGAACAATGCGACTGCCATCGGCAAGTGATCGAGCAACTGCCGCATCCGTCCGCTCTCATTTCCATTGCCGGGTTCGCCTGGGTTCTCACCATGCCGCAGGGAGAAGGGCATAGGTGACGCCGGGCGCGCCACTGAGAATTGAGTCGGTCGAATCTCAATGCCAGCTGGACGATAGGGTGGAAGCTTGGTTCGCTGCTCGGGCTCCATGGTGTCGTCTGAGATATTTGCGGGGGTGTAAGTGTCGTAGAAATCCTGGTTCCCAGCAGTCGCCAGGACAGGCGATGGCATGGACGGTGCGGCAGCTGCCTGTTCCACTTTCACCACGCGCGGCGGGCCGACTGCACGGAACGGGCTGTTACCAGCGATGACCGCTGGCTGGCTCGTTGCGGGCGTTGCCCGGGGCGTTTCGGTCGCACGCTTCAAGCCAGTCTGCTCAAGAAAAGAATTGTTTACTGCCTGCACGGTCGCTCCGGGGCCTCCGGTGCTGGCTGCCGTTGTCCTTCCTCCCATCGTCGCGAAAGCCGGATGGTTCTTCCTCAGCCACTGGGTGGCGGCGCTGATTTTCGAGTGAATGACATCTGCTCCCTCGTCCCAAAGTGCGACGTCGTTCCACAACATTGCAGCCTTGGGAATGCGGAGGACGTCTGAGGGTCCCAGCCCTAAAATAAACGGCTGTTGTCGGCCAGACTTGCGTCGTGCCCATTCGGCGAATCGCGGCCCTTCGGCATCGCCGGCCTCCACTTTCATCAGAATGAGGTGGGGAATCGAAAAGCAGTGCGCGGCTTCGTCTATACTCGGGTGAGACTCGACCTGATAGCCGTGAGCTTCCAACACGGCAGCCAGCGCCTGTTGAATCGCTGGATGATCATCGATCAGGAGAGCTCGCGGCGTTGAGGGTGCCGCTGGTTGTGCAGGGAAAGTCATTCTAAGAGGTGTAGCCGCGCGACGGTAACGAATCACGAAAATTCTTCAATCCGATATATTTAGAATCACCGTAACAACAAGTCGATAAACTGTGAAACTCTGTGAATTGCATGACGTGTGTTCCGGGGATCGAAAAGTTAATCTATAAATAACCAGACTAGTTAGGGCCAGTCCCAGAGGCGGGATGATCGGTAAAAATAGAGTCGGCGGCGGTTTTCCGGGCGCGCTTAGAGGGCGAATTTGAGGATTCTGGCGAAATCAGGGCTCTATAATTTCCTCGGGCGGCCTCGGGCGGCGCATTCGGGCATGTTGCGGGCAATCAGCAAGCGCTGGGGGCGCTGCATTTTCCCCCTTCGAACTGTCAGTCGGATTTCTTCATTTTCAACTCCGCGATTTTCTCCCGCGAGAGTTCAATGCTCAGATCCACCCAGCGCTCCATCAGCTTCCGCCAGTGCTTGTATTGATCGAGTTCTGCGCTGAGTCTGTCCACGTGCTCGGCCCGCACATACTCAGTCCGGCTCTTCATTTTGTGCGTGTAGCTCAGTTGATAGTAGCCGCCAGTCTGGCTGGATCGATCTTTGTATTGTTTTGTAAGGGTTCCAGGCCTCATCGGCCCGATCGCCAGTAGTTCAACTTTGAGCGCTTCGATCTGCTTCTCCAGATCGGTGATTTGGTTGATTTGATTCTTTGACATTGGTTGGGTTAGTGATTTGTTAGGAAGTCCAAGTGCAGCATATAGATGCTATTGTAATTATATCCGTAATTGTGACCACTTCGGATTGCAACATCTTATTCCATTTTCTCCATTTCCCATGCCAGCATTCGCTTTCCAGCTCCGTTTCCGCCTTCCTCTGCCCCACGTCATTGGCCACAAAGATTACCGCATCAAAGAGGAACTCTACGTGACCATGGATGACTTGCTGACTCGCTCCGGGCTTGACGAAATCTTTATCCAGCTCGCTCTGAAAAACCGTGACAATCTGCGTAAAGAAGTCCTGGCTCAACAACACGGGTGCGATCCGAAGGAACTCGACGGCCTTGATTTGACTGTCGATGACTTCATGCGCGCCCGCTTTATCGAGCACAGCCTGGTGGCTTTGAGGTGCAACATCATCCGTTTTATCGAAGGCAATTGCACTGCCCGTGGCCTGAGCAACCAACTGGCCGAAGTCCCCCTCGTGCAGTGGTTTTGTCATATCGAAAACTTCGGCATCATCAAGCCGCCATCGAAAAGCACCGTAGACCGGTATCTGCGCTGGATTCCTTTTCACGATCTCGATCAACTGATCATGACTCTGGTGCGCAAGGCCGGACTCGCTCCCATGCCTGCGGTGGGAGCAGAGGCTGGCGAACAAGTTCTCGGCTTGGATTTCGAGCTGATGCTGACGGATCTGTGGATCGATAACACCTGTCTGA
>JAQCER010000011.1 GCA_027618625.1 Verrucomicrobiota bacterium | reverse complement strand
AAGAAGGCGACAAGATTGATTCCGTCAATGTATCGACGCCTGATCACATGCACGGGCCGATCGGCATGACTGCATTAAATATGGGCAAGCATGTCTACGGTCAGAAACCGCTGACTCAGAACCTGCACGAGTGCCGTCAGGTGACGCTGAAGGCGCGCGAAGCAGCCGTCATGACCCAGATGGGCATCCAGGTTTCCTCAGAGTTTACTGAGCGGCTTGGAGTCGCTGCGGTGCAGGCCGGAGCGATTGGTAAAGTGAAGGAGGTGCACACTTTTTCGAACAAGGAGTGGGGAGACATGGAGCCTCGTCCTGATCGGGTGGATCCCATTCCTGATGGCTTCAACTGGGACTACTGGCTTGGAGTCGCAGAACAGCGCCCCTTTCTCGGAGGCGGCTATTACCATCCAGGGAACTGGCGCAAGCGGCGGGACTTTGGCACGGGCACGCTCGGGGACATGGGCTGCCACATCTTCAGCGGCTGGTTTCGTGCGCTCGCACTCACCACTCCAATCTCCGTGCAATCGTTCGGGCCGGCATCGAATCAGCATAACTGGGCGACGAATGGCAAGGTGGAATATGTCTATCCACGAACCGAGTACACCGAAGGCGACACGGTGAAGATCACCTGGTATGACGGTAACAAACGCCCACCAGAGTCAGTGGAAAAGGCCATGGGTGCCATAATGCTTCCTGATCAGGGGAGTGTGATTATTGGAACGGAAGGAGCAATGCTGGCTCCGCACGGTGGCACTCCACGTTTCGCCAAGAATGGTGAGGAGTTCCGATACAAGTTCCCAAAACTTCAGCCGCGGGACCACTACATGGAATTCGTCGATTGCTGCCGCGAAGGAAAGGCGAAACCCTCGGCGAACTTTGACTACGCTGGTCCGTTGACCGAGGCAGTTTTGTTAGGGTGCCTGGCGTCCCTGTTCCCTGAGAAGCTTCTCCAGTTCGATTCCGAAAATTTGGCATTCTCAAATTCCGAGGAAGCCACCGCTGCCGTGCGACGGAGCTACCGAAAAGGCTGGGAGGTCGCCGGATTCTAAACTGAAATTGGTGGGTTTGATGAAGCCCACGGAGATTTCCTGCGATGGGCGGGTTGGGACGAGGCAGAGACCCGCTGAACTGCTGCACGATCGTTGCGCGATTGAGTAGTTCCTCTCTTCGTCGGAAGTCGGAAGCCGCACTGCCTTCTGCAAAAAAGTCCCCTTTCCGCTTCAGTGCGAAAAGGGGACCTTACTGGAGCGCGTGTGGCTCAAGAGATTCTTGTTTATCGATTACTCGGAAGCAGGGGGCTTCGGGGCGTCTGCACCACCTTCACCGCCCGGACGACGTGCACCGCCAGCTCCAGCACCAGCTCCGCCGCCACGACGCATCTCGCCGAAGATTTCTGTCCGCTCAAGCTTGCCGTCACCATTGGCGTCACACTTGGCAATTGCTTCCAGAAGAGCAGCTTTCTCGTCGTCAGTCTTTGGCAGGGCAATGCTGCCGCCTTCTCCCATTTTCATTGCCTTAAATAATGGTGCATTGGCGAACCTTCCGGCACCACGTCCTCCTGCGCGGTCACCACGGGGCGCCGGGCGGTCGCCTTGTTCTTGTGCAATTACGAATGCCGTTCCGGAAACAGCGATGGCGGAGAGAATCAATAGAGTTTTTTTCATTGGATTAGGTTCGTTAGTAATTGTTCGGCTTATTTCCGTTGGCCTCGTGATTGCGACCATTCGGGACAAAGTGATTCTGCGCGGAGCGGGTTACATTTGGAACATTTGAATGATTACAGAATCGTTATTTCGCTCTGATCTGTCGAATGGAGCAGGCATAAAGCAAAAGTTGTCAAGAAAATATGGAAATTGCGATTATTGTGATAAATTATTGAGTGAATGAACTGCTCCATCGCCATGGGATAAAGATTCTGATGCTGTGTGCGATCGGAGTCTGGTGGCTCGGCGTTACGAAGGGGCGGACACTTCCGGCGGTTGAGCGGATTGATCAGCGGATCCTGCAGCAGCCTGTGCAGGGATGCCTCCAGTAAGGAGGCGTTCAACGTAGTTCTAGGCGATCGGCCGTACCGCGTGCAGCCCCGCTTCAACTACGACATTCATGGCCTGGTAGTGTCGGAGCACCACAGCGACAGCTTGCTGGATATTTACCACCGGATGACTGGTGATTTCTTGAACGTCTGCGATTTGGCGATGGTTTGGGGGGTGAACGCCAAGAGTGGCATCTATCAAAAAGGAAAATTCCACAACCAGGATTTTACCGCTTGGGTGCAGTATGACGACGGCGTGCAATGGAGTACGTTTCGAATGAACGAGTTCTCTAACAATCATCTTGTTTCGGAGAATGGGTCCGTTCGTCGCAGGTTGAAGCGAATCCAGGTGGGGGATCAGGTTCGAATAAGAGGCTGGCTTGCCGAGTATTCTTCACCTCCGGCCTACCACCGTGGAACGAGTACCACGCGTGACGATACCGGAGGGCATGCCTGTGAAACAATTTACGTGACTGATCTTGAGATTGTCGGCACCGCGAATACCGGTTGGCGGATGCTGGGAACCATTGGTAAGGTCATTACCGTGACGCTCCTCGGGATCCAGCTGGTGGCGCTGGCGCAAAAGTGGAGGCCCCGGAACTACTGAGGCAGCCTGATCCGGAAAACGTTTTCATTACCATCGCTGCGGGCAAGTTCCAGCGTGCCACCATGCGCTTCAACGATCACCCGGGAAAGACTGAGCCCCAGTCCCTGTCCCTGAACGGAACGGAACTGAGGGCTCCGGTAAAAGCGCTCGAAAATCTGAGCCTGCTCCTCCTCAGGAATCTCTGCTCCGGTGTTTCCGACATCGATCACAGCGAATGCACCTTCGGTATCCAGGCTACACCGGATCCGGCCGCTGTCGGATCCATACCGGCTGGCGTTCTGCAGGAGATTGAAGACGGCCAACCGCAGCAGTTTTTCATCGCCACGGCAAAGGATTCCGGGAGGAATGTCACTGGTGTAGGTGGTGCCGGTATCTTCCAGCAGGAACTCGACATCCTCGCCGATCGCACTGATGAAATCGCCAAGGTCGATTGGTTCGCGTTCAACCGAGAGCCGGCCTGCGTCTGATCGGGATAGCAAGAGCAGGCCCTGAACAATCGACTTCAGGCGCTGCGTCTGTTCCAGCAAGTCGGCCAGCAACTCCTGCTGTTCGGGGTCTGCATTGGGCCTCTGCAATCCTTCTTCGATCTTTCCCTGGAGAACTGCCAGCGGTGTGCGCAATTCATGGGAGGCATCAGCGCTAAAGCGGCTGGTCTGTTGAAAACTGCGCTCCAGCCTGTCCATCATGCGATTGAATACGCGGGTGAGGCGGGCGATTTCATCACCGCCCGAGCGTTCGTTGATACGTTCCGACAGGTCGCCCGCAGTGACTTTTTCGGCAGCCGAAGTGATTTTGCGCACTGGCTTTATGGCGCGACCGGCGATCCACCAGGCGCCGATTCCTATGATTAACAGTGCCAGCGGCAGCGCCGAAAGATAGGTGCGGGTCATGCGCGACACTTCTTCGGTGATCTCACTCAGATTAATGGCCAGCAACACTGTGCGGCCATCTTGCCACGAACGCGAAATCAATCGCCAGGTGCCGCCACGGTGGGTGACGGTTGTGTATCGGCTCCGCGATCGACGTTGCAACTCCGGCAGAACCTTCCAGTCCGGGTCCGCATAGATCAATGCGCCATGGGAGATGACTCTGAGCAGTTTCAGTTCCGCACGTTCAGCGCTGAGGGAGGCACCGAGCTCGGGAATGACCTTCGCCACGTCGTCCTGGGTTGAACGCAGGCCCTCTACCAGTTTGGTCGAGTTCTCCTTCAGCTGGAAATCAGCTTCTTCCAGCATGTTCTCGTAGACGATGAAGCTGGATGCCGTGACAAACACTAACAGAACCACGCCGCAGAGCAGTGCCGCCCACAGCGCGAGTTTGATTCGAAACGAAAGCACGTGATCGGTGGAGGAAGAGTCAGGCTATCGTTTCGCCCTGGGTCTGTGGTGGACGGAGCCGATAGCCCACGCCACGCATGGTTTCGATCAACTGCACCTCGTGTCCTTGATCCACTTTCTGACGCAGACGACGGACGCAGGAGTCGACTAAATTTGACCCGGGATCAAAATGGTACTCCCACACTTGCTCAAGAATCTGCGTGCGGGTAAACACGCGACCGGGAGAGCGCATCAGGTAAACCAGAAGATTGAACTCCCGCCGCGAAAGGATGATTTCCTCACCACCGCGCCTGACCTGGCGTGTCATCAGATCGATGCAGAGATTCTCCACCTCAATGGATTGGCCGCCGCTGGCGATCGATCGTCGGAAGACGGACTGTAGTCGCGCGATCAGCTCTGAAATATAGAACGGTTTCGCGAGGTAGTCATCAGCACCCAGGTTGAGGCCCTCTACTCGTTCCTCGACTTCTCCTCGGGATGTGATGACAATGACTGGTACGGGATCATTGCGCTGGCGCAGCAGCTTCAGAATGCTGAGGCCGTCGCGGCCGGGCAACATGATGTCCAGGATCACGGCATCGTAGCGCCGCGACGTAGCCAGGGTCAGACCGTCATGGCCATTGTGGCACAAATCTACTGCATAGCCCTGCTCTTCCAGCCCGTTGCGCACGAACGATGCAATCGGTTTCTCGTCTTCTACTACAAGCACTTTCACCCTCGCAGCCTGCGACATTCGCGCTCGCTCGTCCAGCTATTGGACTGGTGAAAATGGGTTTAGAAATGGGATCGCGATGTAATTCCTGAAAATACCTGAAAATATGGATAACCTAATGAGGCTACTATTTTTGTATTGCAACATTGCAAAATTTATTGATTCTGTGTAAACTATAATTTCAAAGTTTTTAGACTGTGCATTATACCATTCTCCAGGATCAATTCTCTGAGTACGTGTTCATCGGGATTCTATATTTCGTGGTGACCCCGTTGCTTGGCTTGCTCGCTGGCTTCAGCCGGAATGTGCAGCGAGTCCTCTTTGTGACCATGGTAGTCCTCGTCGCTGTGACGCCTACGATCTACACCACCTCCCTGCATGTATGGGACAACTACAGGGGCTGCCGAGGGGATTCGAATTTTCGCTGATGGAGGTGGTTGCCGTGGCGCTGATCATGGGCAGTCTTTTATCGGACCCAAAACAGATCAAATTGATGCCGGCTGGGCTGCTTTTCTACCTGATCTACTGCGGCCTGAGTTTCGTTTCGATCATTAATGCTGAACAGGATGTGCTGGTCTGGATGTGCTTGTGGAAGTTCTTGAAAGGCGGCGCTGTGCTTGCTGCCGCCTACTTCTTTTTCAAGGAGGAGAAGGACATTGAACTCCTCATGGTGACGTTTGCGCTGTGCCTGATCGGCCAGCTTATCTACGTGCTGAAGCAGCGCTACTTTGAAGGAGTGTTTCGCGTATATGGCGGGTTTGAGCATTCCAACCCCCTCGCAATGTGGAGCTATTTCTGTTCCATACCGCTTCTGGCCGCAGCGCTTTCAGGCAAGGCATCGTGGACGCAGTCGTTGCTCTATGTCATTGGTGCGGGTGCAGGTGCAGGTGCAGTGATCGTGGGGCTCACGGTGACCCGGACTTCACTGGCGATCGTCGGCCTGGGTTCGGCAATGATCATCGCTCTGTCTCTTATGCGCGGAGTGAGCATGAAGCGATTGGTTATCGTTGGTGTCCTTTGTTTCGGTGGATCAATCGTGACCGTGAAGAGTTTTGACACGGTCTACGAGCGGATTACGACGACCAACGACACGGATGCCAACAATGACCTGCGCAAAGTTCTGAACGTGATGTCACGAGCGATGTTCGACGATCATCCCGTGGCCGGTGTGGGATGGAACAATTCGGCCATCGTCAATAGTCGACCCTATCCTGCCTATAGCGTCATTCTTGAGCGGTGGGCATCGATTGGCGACAGGAATCCAGCAAATCCGATTCACTACGGATCGAACCCGCAGACCGAGAGCCTGTACTGGCTGATCATCTCAGAGAATGGTCTGCTCGGAATCGTTTCATGGGCAGTATTTTGCTTGATCACTTTCCTGTGGTGCTTCGAGAATGCGATCACCTACCGAAATTCGTGGGCTGGGTTCATGTTCCTGGCGATCGCGATTGTGCTCTGTTTTGCCTACGGACATTCGTTTCTCGAGAGAATTCTTACCCAGCCTAAGAACCTGGCCCATTGGCTCATCTTCTTGGGAATGGCGGCCAAGTTTCGCTACCTGAGAAAACCACAGTACACGGCTGCCTTTGTCGTTATCTCAGGGATGCTCAGTGCGATGCAGGGCGGAGATCGACGGTCATGGTCGACGCGCACGCTTCGAACGTAGGCCGATCATTTCTTTGTGAAACAAAGTTATTACTATGTTAGAAAATGACTGAACGGTGGCCGCCTGAGAAGTGTCACAACGTTCATGTTGATGCTGAAACTGAAAAGGGAAGAATCAGGGGGATCGTTGTTCTGGATCGCTCGAGTGGTGTTATTGCTGGGAGCGATGGCATGGTCTGCTTTCGCTGACGAGGTCGAGTTGCGGGCGGGTGACATCATCCAGTTGCGACTCCTCGGAGTGCCTGATTCGGACTGGGACAGCGTCTCTGGAAACTACACGATTGCAGGCGAGGGGACGTTGCGCTTGCCCTACCTGAAAGAGGAAATCGTCGCGGTCGGATTGCGACCTTCCGTGCTGGCGAAGGATATCGAAAAACTGTACGAGGGCGCGCGGATCTATACGGCACCTACGGTTGTCATCGCGCTTGATTCAAGCGTGCCCACCCGATTCGTGACCGTGGCCGGTGAGGTTCGAACGCCAGGAGATGTGCCCTATCGGCACGATTTAACGCTGCTCGCCGCAGTGAGCGCGCGCGGCGGCTTCACCGATTTTGCGAAAGTGAAAAAGGTTCAGCTGATTCGGAAAGATAAGGTCACGTCTCATGATCTGAAGCGCATCATGACAACGCCAGCCCTGGACCTCCGCCTCAGGCCTGGCGACAGGATCATCGTGCCCTGACACTCATCGAAAGTTCGGCAAGCAGAAAGCCGTCAGCCGTCAGCAGTCGTTGGCTGTACCTGTCTTGATCGAGATTTGCCCAGCACCCTTGAGGCGCCTGATGAAGGGGCTGCAGGATCCCATTTGTTAAAGCAAGATCGCGGCTACGCATTCGCGCGATGGATTCTGCGGCTCCGACTGCTACCTCAGGGTGCTGTGGCTCATTCGAAGGGAAACGAAATCAGGTAACGGCTACTCGTCAGCGTCCGTGACTGCTCCCGTTGAAGCAGACGTGACACATCGGGCATACTTCGCAAGAACTCCCCGCTGATAGCGCGGCTTCGGTTGCTTCCATTTGGCCAGGCGTGCGGCCATTTCTTTGTGAGTGAGGTCAACCGAAAGCTGACGTTTGCGAGCGTCGATCGTGATGATATCTCCATTCTTGACGATCGCCAGGGGACCTCCGACGAATGCCTCTGGAGTGATGTGACCGACCACGAAACCGTGGCTGCCGCCGGAAAACCGGCCGTCTGTGATCAGAGCGACGTCCTTGCCTAGTCCGCGTCCCATGACTGCCGATGTTGGCCCAAGCATTTCACGCATTCCAGGGCCGCCACGTGGGCCTTCGAGGCGAATGACGATCACGTCGCCTTTCTTGATTTTGTCAGTGAGGATGGCATCCATCGCGGCCTCCTCTGAATCGAAAACCCGGGCTTTTCCGGTGAATGTTTCGCCTTCCTTGCCGCTGATTTTTGCAACAGCACCTTCTGGTGCCAGGTTGCCGTAGAGCACGACCAGGTGGCTGTCCTTTTTTACTGGATTGTCGAAGCCGCGAATGATCGTCTGCTCTTTGCCGTAGGTGGGCTTCACTTTTGCGAGGTTCTGGTCCAATGTTTTGCCCGTCACTGTGAGGCAATCTCCGTGCAGCAGCCCTTCGTTGAGCAGCATCTTCATGAGCGGCAGTGTGCCTCCTATTCTCACCAGATGAGCCATCTCGTATTTTCCACTTGGCTTCAGATCCGCCAGCACAGGCACCCGCTTCCCGATGCGGGTGAAGTCGTCGATCGTCAGGCGAACATCGGCCGAATGCGCCATCGCCAGCATGTGCAGCACCGCATTGGTCGAGCCGCCCAGTGCAATCACCAGTGTGATCGCGTTTTCGAATGCCTGCCTGGAAAGAATGTCGCTGGGCAGGATCCCCCGCTTCAACAAATGCAGCACCGCTGCCCCGGCATCGAAGCAATCCATCAACTTTTCATCAGAAATGGCCACTTGGGCCGAACTGTTGGGGAGGCTGAGCCCGAGCGCCTCGATCGCTGACGCCATCGTGTTCGCGGTATACATTCCACCACAGGAACCAGGGCCTGGGATTGCGGTCTCCTCGATTCTGGTCAGTTGCTTGTCCGAAATTTCTTTGTTTGCATGCTGGCCAACGGCTTCAAATACGGAAACGATGTCTAGATCGCGCCCGTCGAGGCAACCGGGAAGGATCGTGCCGCCGTAGACGAAGACAGCAGGACGATTCAATCGCGAAATGGCCATTACGCAGGCTGGCATGTTTTTGTCGCAGCCACCGATGGCTACGATACCGTCGAATCCCTCACAGCCGGTTACCGTCTCGATCGAATCCGCAATCACTTCCCGCGACACCAATGAATACTTCATTCCCTCGGTGCCCATCGAGATGCCGTCCGAGATGGTGATCGTATTGAAAATCACAGCCTTGCCCCCGGCCGCATCGATCCCTTTGGCGGTCTCCTGCGCCAGTCGGTCGATGTGCATATTGCACGGCGTCACCTGACTCCAGGTGGACGCGACACCGATCTGTGACTTTTTGAAATCCTTGCGACTGAAGCCTACGGCATGCAGCATCGCCCTGCTCGGTGCGCGCTCTGCACCGTCCAGCACCTGCGATGACCAAGCGCGTTGAATGTCGTTCTTTTTTTGTGGGAGTGTGGCCTTCTTTTTCATACAAGTTGGAAAATGGTTGGGGCCTATTTCATTGATCAGCCTCGCGCGCGCAGGATAACGCAAAGGCTGCCGGGCGCATCTCTTTTCTGGACAAGCGGAACTGGGGGGGCTCAGTTCCCTTCGCCATCTCCATTCAAGTCAGGATCCGCATCGGCATCGGCATCGGCATTGGAATCAGCATCAGCATCGGAATCAGCATCAGCATCGGAATCAGCATCAGCATCGGTGCCATCCGTCTCCATTTCTTCAATGGCGACATCCCCACCTTCATCCTCATCCTCATTCTCATCTGCGGGATCCACATCCATGCTCTCCATCTCAGTCCTTTCAGATGCTGCTTCTGCGCTATCGGGCGAATCGATCGGACTCAATTTGTCGAACATGCTCATCATTGCGCCACCCATCGCGCCGGCGAATGCGAATGGGATCATCAGTCCATAGAAAGCGATCACGAGAGCAACGGTGATGCCCCAGATTTTGAAGAATTTTGCGTTCTGATGAAGTGCCGATAGAAGGTCGTGTTTTTGACCGGAGGCTGCCGCATCCTGCGCCTTGCTGGCCGATTGGAAAAGCAGGATCCCCATCCACATAACCACGGATCCCAGCACTCCTGTAACAAGGCTTGAGATGAGCGCCAGGACGAGCATTCCCGGAGCACTCACTCCGGCTACCATTATGAACAGCGCTGCCAGAATATAGATCACACCAAAGATCAGGAGGGCCACGCCAATGAGCTTCATCCAGACCGAAGCAGAGGCGAAGGCGCGCGCTGCATCCCTGACGATCTGGCCATCCCCCATCTGCATTGCGGGCGTACCCGCTCGGACAGCTGGAGCGCTGTGCGACTGGAGTGCTGCGGTCTGGCGGGCGGTTGCGGCAGCACCGACTACCGGCACCACTTGTCGTCGCCTGGCGAACAGCTCGGGCTTTGCCTCGCTGCACGACACCCATTGGGTCATGCCTTCTCGCCAGATCATGGTGTTCGGGCGTACCACTCCCGTTTGCACAAGGCCAGCGAGGTGCTCCTCCTGGACAGGAACCTGTTCTTGGGTGTCAGATAAAAAGTACCATTGCATAGAGAGAATCAATTGTTTCAGCCACCGGATTATCTCGCCGAGGGGGTATCTAGCAAGCCTTCTGCGCGATTCTCCAGCTATTCGTTGACGAAAAGTGTCCAATTGCCGATTACAGTTGCTTCACATCGGGTCATGCTTGAGAGTCACCGCGATTCGGATGAGCCATAGGTTATTCACTTCGCGAGAACGCGGAGGCCAGAAGGTTATTCCCAATTCCTGAAGTCCTAGTCTACATCCATGAAGTCACGACCATTCTTCCTCGCCGCCACCAGTGCAGCCCTTTTCACTTATGTTTCCAGTGCTCAGGCGCAGGAGTCGGCCGCAAATGATCCCGCCGCGCTCAAGGTGCTGGAGGACGCGTTCTCATTTTATGAGACCACTCCCGTGCAGTTCACCTCAATGAGTTCCATCAACCAGGAGATGGGGGAGATGAAGAAGGACATGGTCATTCCCCAGCAAATCACCGTCGTGCCAACCGGATTCGCCACGATCGGACTGGCTCCGGATTTCCCAATGCCATCGGTTCATATTTCAGGGGAAACGGCCACAGTCGTTTTCGAAAAGGAGAAAAGTTACATTCAGCGGGAAGGCGTAAAGGGAATCAAGGGTGCCTTTGAAAGCGCTGAGCTGGGCTACGATGCTGAAATGAAAGAGAATTCGCTCCTCGGTGCGACGGCTGGTGCTTCGATCTTTGAAAAGCTGTTAGGGGCAGGCGCAGAAGGACGCAAGACGCTGGTGAGCGGATTGAAGTTGGCTGGAGAAAAGGTGATCGCAGGAACTGCAGGCCATCATCTTGCGGGAACCGTGAAATTGAATCCGATTGGGCTGCCGGTAGAGAATGCTGAAGTGCCATTCGGAATGGTGATCGCTAAGGGGGATTCGCCCTTGCTCCTCAGCTTCACCCCTGACAACACCGCGCTCATTGCAGACTTTGTTAAGGACCGTCCGCAACTTGGCGCATTGAAGGTCACCATGAGCTGCACCTATACCGATTGGAAGACCGGAGGCGCGATCGATCAGGCTCCTCTGAAGCTGCCCGACCTCGCCGACTTCAAGAAATACGATTCGCTTCAGGAACTGGGAGCTGCGATGCAGGGTGGTGCTGGAGGGCAGCCGACAGAATTGATTGGGAAGCCTGCTCCCGAGATCGAACTTGCGACAGCCGATGGTGGGAAGTTCAAGCTCAGTGACGAGAAGGGAAAGAGCGTAGTCATTCTTGATTTCTGGGCCACCTGGTGTGGACCATGTGTACAGGCAATGCCGATCATCGACAAAGTGGCCAAAGCATTTGCCGCCAAGGGAGTAAAATTCGTCGCCGTCAACTTACAGGAGACGCCCGCTGAAGTGATGGAATTCATGAAGAAACATGAGCTGTCACCGCTTGCAGTGATGGACACAGAAGGAACCACTGCTCAGCAATTCATGGTATCGGGCATCCCCCAGACCGTTATCGTCGGCAAGGACGGAAACGTCGCCAATGTCCACGTAGGACTCTCGCCCGACCTGGAGAAGGAATTGACAGCCGAGCTCGAAGCCCTTGTCGCTGAGTAGGCTTCAGACAGTGTTCCCGTCTTGGGACCATGGGACTGAGTCGAAATGATACGCCGCGCCCCGATCGTTTGTCTGCTCGTGCTGACTTTTCCAGTCGGCGGGCACGCTCAGGGGCATCCGCCTGACGACTATCGACAGCACGCGCTGAGGCACGATGGCGACGTCACGCGTGGCAAGGCTCTTTTTAACGCAGCGCGGGCGCTCTGCTCGAATTGCCATTCGGTGGATGGCAGTGCGAGCAAGGCCGGGCCGGATCTGTTCGCGGCGGGCGACGCCTTTGGAAGGCGGGACTTGATCGAAGCAGTATTGAATCCTTCCAGCACGATCGCCCCTGGGTATGGGACGGTCACTGTGGAGACGAAGAGTGGGGAAAGTTTTTTAGGCACGCTTAAGCAGAAGACCGAATCGAAGATCGAGCTCATGGGTGTAGACGGTAAGCTGGTGTCGATTGCCGCTGCCGATGTCGCCGCTCAATCAGGGAGTCCTGTTTCGCTCATGCCTGAGCCCTTGTTCGCCAGCTTTTCTCGTGAAGAGTTCACCGACCTTATCGAATATCTCGTCTCATTGAAGCTGCCCGAATCGACGACGGTGAGCCGCATAGGAGCGCCGCGCGAAATCCTGCCCATCGCGAATCCCGTCGATTTAGAGCCCGTCTTTGCCGAGCCCTTTGTGCTTCCCCGTGGCGCAGCAGAAACCGGTCTCAGTTCGGCGCGTCAAGTGCCGGGATCTCCGGACGTCTTTCTTGTGTTGCATCAAAAAGGCACGATCTGGCGCGCTGAGAAGTCGCCGACCAAGGAGAGCAGAAGTGTCTTCCTGAATCTTGAAGTCGAGGTTTTCAGCGACCGTGGGCCGAACGGTCTGCTGGATGTCACCTTCCACCCGAAGTTCCGTGAGAACCGGAAGTATTACCTCTTCTATCAAGTGCTTGAGGGCGGGCAGGTCGTCACGCGCATCGTGGAAAGGCGGTTCAGCGATGATTTTGAAGGAGACTCCGGTGAACCTGGACGGGAAGTCATGAAGATTGCAAGCGTGGCCGAGGATCACAGCGGTGGCTGTCTGGCGTTTGGGCCCGACGGGTTTCTTTATCTGGTGATGGGGGACACGGGGCCGCACCATGATCCCAATGGTCATGCGCAGAATCTGCAGCTGCTCCTTGGGAAAATGATGCGGATCGATGTCGATCGACAGGCTGCCGGGCTTGCCTACGCGATTCCAGAGGACAATCCGTTCCGCGATCGGCCCGATGCGCGGCCGGAGATCTGGGCCTACGGCTTGCGTAATCCCTGGCGTTTCTGTTTTGACCGCCTCACTGGCGATCTCTGGGTAGCCGATGTAGGGCAGGATCGCGGCGAGGAGGTCGACATCATTCATCGCGGCGAGAACTGCGGCTGGAACGTCTACGAAGGCTTCGAACCTTTTTCGAACCAGTATCGTCGAGATGATCAAACCTATGCGCAGCCTCTTTTCGCCTACGGTCGGAAGTACGGCAATTCCATCACTGGCGGGCATGTCTTTCGTGGGGACAAAACATCGTCTTTCTACGGTGCCTACGTATGTGGCGACTTTAATTCGAAACTCCTGTTTGGCCTCACTCAAAAAGACGGAACATTGACTGCAGTGCGGCAGATTGGAACCATCTCTCAGCGGTTGGTGTCCTTCAGTGAGGATGATGCAGGGAATCTCTACGCCATCGGATACGAAGGCATGATCTACAAAATCGATTTCACCACTGAATAATGAACAGGGGACACCAGATGGGGAACGAACATCCTTGGCGAGTGCATCATTTGTTGGTGTTGGAATCAGCGTTTCAGCGGTCTGACGACGGCAGTTGCTCTGTCATCGTCGGGCTACCGGCGTTTCTTTCGGGATTATTCTGCGTCCCGTTTCCTCCAAGTTGAGAAATATCGTCGAATCGGTGAAGCCGAGGAGCCACCAATGGGGCTGGGCTAACTGGCTGAGGCTGTGAAATCGTCCCGGATGTCAGTTGTGAAATATCAACCGTGAGAAATAATTGCGGTTTTCACAATTGCCATATGTGTCGTTCCACAGTGTTGATTTCGAAACTGGACGCGCTAACGTTTTCGTGGTCAGAATGCAGATTCTACCTCTGCCTATGAAATTGTCTCCCGATTGCGCACCTTCTTACCCACTCGTTTCGAAATGATCTGCGTGATCTTTTCGAGCTTTTGCCATGATTGACGCTATCAAACGGACCCAGCTTCAGCGCAAGGGGCTGTCTTGCGGAAAGAAGCGCAGGGAACAAAACCAAAGCGCATTCGTCAGTACTTTGCGTTACAGTCCGTTGGTGAGGTCGTTGGTCTACGCGGCGTTTCTGGGGGGCTTCTTGGCGCTCGTGCTAGGGCGGACGAAGGAAGTGTCCGTTTTCTTTGGAGAGCCGGCGAAGATCGTTGTGGTCTCCCTGCTTCTGATGGTGATCGCCGTAATCCAGCAGCAAGTTGCGCATCGCGATCACTTCCGGAAGAACAGCCTGCAGTGCCTGATCTTTGGCTTGATCTTCCTGCAGGTCGCATTGATTCGAGTCCTCGACTGGGTGGTCGAAGTCAACGGGCTTCAGGAGTCTTTCAATCTGCTGCTGATGCCCTTTGCTCTCGCCCCAATGACGCTGACAATTTTGCTGGGCAGGAACCAGGGTTTGTTTGCTGTGATGTTTGGCAGCTTACTGGGGTGCCTGCTTGTGCCAGTGGGAACGCTGTTCGTGTTCCTGATCGCTTCGCTCTTCGTCGGGTTATTGGGAGTCTATATCACGCAAAATGCTCGCAAGAGGGGCCGGGTGGTGCAGGCTGGCTTTTACTCAGGCCTGGCAGCTGTGTTGCTGTTCATTCTGCTTGGTGTGCTGGCTCCGTTCATGCTCAGCGATCTTACTCCTGCAGAGTGGCAAATCGTGGGTGTTCAAGTTCTCTGTGGAATTGTGACCGGTATCTTTTCCGGAATGCTCGTGGGCGGTTGCCTACCGTTCCTTGAGTCCGGGTTCGGAGTTACCACGGACATTGGCTGGGTCGAGTTGTCCGATTTGAACCATCCGATGCTCAAGCGGATGTCGCTGGAGGCACCGGGAACATACCAGCACAGCCTGATGGTGGCACACCTGGCAGAGACTGCTGCCGAAGCAATCGGTGCGAATGCGACGATGTGCCGGGCTTGTGCGTATTTTCACGATCTCGGAAAGCTGAATAAGCCATCGTACTTCATTGAGAATGCATCTCCGGAACAGAATCCACACGATGATCTCACGCCAACGATGAGTGCTCTGGTGATCATGGCTCACGTCAAGGACGGGGTCGACATGGCTATCAAGAACGGATTGAACTGTGAGATTCATGATGTCATCCAGCAGCACCATGGGACATCGCTGGTCTACTACTTCTACAGGAAAGCGCTGGAAGCTCGCGATCAAGTCAGGAAGAGCGTAGAAGAGGGCAAGGCGAATGAAGACGATGTCCCGGAAGTCGCAGAGAAAAACTTCCGCTACTCCGGGCCCAAGCCACAGTTTCGCGAGAGTGCCATTATCAGCCTCGCGGATTCTGTGGAGAGCGCATCCCGTTCGTTGCTGAAGCCGACGCCACAGAAGATCGAGCAGCTGATCGAAGAAATTGTGCGCAGTCGGATCAATGACGGACAGTTGGATGAGTGCGATCTCACCCTGCGCGAATTGGATCTGATCAAGACCAGCCTCGTGACTACTTTGCGCAGCATCATGCACAGCCGAATCGTCTATCCGAAAGAGGAGTCCGATGGAGCTT
>JAQCER010000941.1 GCA_027618625.1 Verrucomicrobiota bacterium | reverse complement strand
CCAGTCGCTTCCGATACCTTTGCTCTAAGTGCCAGCCTCGAAGGGGTCTATGAATCATTGAATCTGGAAGACGCCATTGGGTTTCTGCAGAACGGAGAGAATACGATCGCCGTCGAGGTTCACCAGTCCGACGCTGCCAGCAGCGATCTCAGTTTTGACACCGATTTGATCAGCACAAACACCGATGGCATGGATGCAACTCTGGTGGCGCGCCATGCGCTTTGGGTTTATGACGATACGGGTGTCGATCGCGGCCCCTCGAATCAAGACCCGGATCAGGCGTGGTTCGGGCCGCAGTTTGACGACAGCGATTGGGATGCCGGCCTTGCAGAACTCGGCTACGGCGACAGCGACGGCACCACCCGTTTTCCCACCCCCGTCAGCTTCGGGCCGCAGATCGACGACAAATTCATCACGACTTACTTTCGCAGGGAGTTCGAGATTGATGTGGAAACGATCGCATCGCTGGAAAGCCTGACACTCACCATGCGGCGGGATGATAGCGCCATCGTCTATTTGAATGGAAAGGAAGTCGTCCGCGACAACATCGATGAAGGGAATGTCGATGCCTTCACTTTAGCAATCGCGGGTTCTGCCACCACCACGAATTGGACGATCAGCAAGGATGACATCGTTCCAGGATTGAACACCATCGCTGTTGAAGTTCACCAGCAGGCACCGACCAGTGCTGATCTCTTTTTCGATCAACTGTAGGCTGGAATGCGGATGACTGACAGTGTCACCTACACGCTGACCGCAACCAATGCTGATGGCTCAGCAAGCAAGGAGATCACCGTCGCTTACGTTCCCGTCATCGATGGCTCGCCACTGCCGACCGATCCCGTGTTCCTGACGACCTCCCACCCCACCGGAGCGGACTGGGCATACCCGGCGATGTGGTCGGATCGGCAAAGGCCAACGGCAGGCAAAGACTACATCGTTTATGGTAACTTCGCCTCCACAGTGCGCTCGCCACAAGGGGTCGCCAATCCCGATTTTGCGGGACACTTGACACTCTCCGGTTCCCGTAGCCGCCTCATCCTTGGACATGCAGACGGCACCACCGCCCGCATTCCGTCACTGACGATTCAAGCCGGCGCAGTGTGGCACTCGCTGTCCAATGCCTACCTGCAAGTGGGTACTCCCGGGTCCGTGATCACCGTCGAAGGATCGGCCAGCTTCGACCATGCTTCGACTACCGGAGACCGCGTGCTGGCGATCGGGTCCGACCTCGAAGGCTCGGGCACCATCACAGTGAACGGCCCGACGAATGTCGATGGCATCACGGCGACGTTGTTCCTTGGGGATGGCTCGAGGTTCAGTGGCGACTGGATCATTGAGGATACCGTAAGTGCAGCTGGAATCAACGCCTTCGGCTCCGGCAATATCACGATCAATGGCACCGGTGCCCTCGACTTTAACTACGACTACCACAATGCGAGGGCCTTGCTCACGCTCAACGGCAGCACAAGCCAGCTCGTGATTGACCAGACCATCTCTGTGGGATCCTTACTGGTGCGAGGGCTTGATCTGCCGAACGGAGTCTACGAGGGTGTGGCACTTGAGGCGCTGGGACAGAACTTTGTCGACCGCGGCGGCAAATTGGTCGTCGGAGGAACCAACCCCGACAGCGACAACGACCGACTCCTCGATGATTGGGAGCAACAGCATTTCGGCTCGCTCTCCGAATCAGGAGCTGGGGACTTCGACGGCGATGGTGGCAGCAATGCCAAAGAGGAAATCGCTGGAACCGACCCTGCCGATCGAGCGAGCGTGTTTCGCCTGAGAATTGCCCAGACGGCGAATGCCAACGGTGGCGGCTCAGCCGTGATACTTTCCTGGCACGGCCTCTCGTCGCGCACCTATTTTGTTCAATCCTCAGAGGATCTCATCAACTGGGGTGTCGTGAGCCTGATCCCTGGAACCAACGGCACAACCACTTATGAGGCCAATCTCAACTTCCCTCCTGGTTCTGACGCTCCACCCCCCTATTACCGGGTCGTCATCAGTGGCTCGTAATTGCGCATTGCTGAACACAGGAAACCTACTACGCTCTCCCCCATGAAGAAGTGGTACATTCTCCTGCTCTTGTGCACCGCCGTCGGTGGCTGGTTCGCTTACCCACATGCTTACCCGAAGGTAACTGAACTTATCGAAAGCGGTACCTTGCCCTGGACAGCCTCGCCCGGGACAGGAAGGGGCACCGCAGTGACCGACGGCGAAGCAACCATGGACAACGCTGCGGAAGCACTGGACGATGCGGGAGGATCTCCAATCGCCACCGCTCCCCGCCGGTCACGCCCGAAGGCGAAGCCACCAGAGTTCGCCTCGATTGAAGATATCGTCGGCAATTGGAAGGCGATTCCCGCGACTGCATTTCCGCGAGAAACAACACTGAAGAAGAACGTCACCTACCCGATCACGGGTGGCACCGGGACACTCGCTGTCGGCACCGAGGTGGTCGCTCTGTCGTCCGACGGGCTTGGAAATTTGACCATCGC
>JAQCER010000940.1 GCA_027618625.1 Verrucomicrobiota bacterium | reverse complement strand
CGAATCATTCTCCAGAACCTTGTCGATCCAGTGATCGGCACACTCGAAGAGATTGGCCACGCGCCGAAGCGCGCCGTCAGCGCGCCCGCACCTGCCGTAGAGGTCGCCTGAGTGCCGCCTTGATTGACTGCAGCATCAACGCAAAGATTACAGCACTGACGAGTTTGAAGAGTTTGCCCGAGCGATTCGGGGAAGCTGCCGAGTGTGTTGCGAAAGCTTCACACAACCAATGCTTGCATCACCGCTCCACCGAGTAGAGCGAGAAGTTGAATTTTAATACGATACTACAACACCGATACGATTAATTGATTATGGCTGAGATCACCGCAAAAATGGTCAAAGAGCTGCGTGAAAAGACGAACGCAGGAATGATGGACTGCAAGGCTGCACTTGCTGAAGCGAACGGAGACATGGAGGAGGCCGCTACGGTTCTCCGCAAGAAAGGCATCGCAAGTGCGGACAAGAAATCGTCACGTGCCGCCAAGGAAGGCGTAATCGCATCGCGAATCGACAGTGAGTCCAAGTCTGGCACACTGATCGAAATCAACTGGGAGACCGACTTCGTGGCCAAGAACGAAAACTTCCTGAACTCTGTGGAGGCGCTGCTCAATCACATCGCTGAGTCTGAGAAAGTGGAAACCACGGACGAACTGTTCGCCCAGCCCATGGTTGGCGGCGACGGCACCGTGCAGGACTTCCTAAAACTGAAGATCACCGAGATGGGTGAGAACATGGTGGTGCCACGTTTCGCCAACTATAGTGTAAATGGCGAGGGAGTCGTCGCTTCCTACATTCATATGCAGGGTAAGGTAGGCGTGATCATCGAAGCAGGATGTGCCTCGGCAGCTGCCGCGCAGAACGAGTCGTTCCGCTCGCTGGTAAAAGACATTACGCTGCACATCGCAGCATCATCCCCCGTCTGCATCACCCGCGACGAAGTCCCACCCGGACTGGTTGAGAAGGAAGAGGAAATCTTCCGTGAGCAGATGAAGGACAAGCCCGCGAACGTGATCGATAAGATCCTCGTCGGCAAGATCGACAAGTACTACAGCGGCGTCTGTCTGCTGGAACAGGGATTCGTAAAGGATCCTGACAAGACGATCGCGGACCTCTTGAAAGAAAAAGGCGCCGAGCTCGGTGAAGAAATCACCATCCGTCGCTTCACGCGCTTCGCTGTAGGCGAAACCGCTTCAGAGTAAACGTCAAGATTTTCCAGCTTTACGAAGGAAATTCACTTCAAGAACACTCGCTTGCGCCCGGCGCAGGTGGGTGTTTTCCGTTTAATTTAATTCGATGTTGGGTTATTCTTTCGGTCGTTCTTCGGAGAGGGTGCCAGATCGATCAAACGCTGGCGAATGCCCTTAGCAGAAACTCCAGGCGATCGCACACATCGTCCATTTCCAAAAGCGGCTGGCGGGCATAGGGATCGGGAATCAAGTGGTATCCGACGACGTCGACGAGCACTTCTGGTGACGCCGTTTCATCCAACTGCTGGAGCATCTGGGCATTGCCAATATTCGATTTGGCGATCGCGTCTTTGAGTCGCCGTTGCAGGTCAACTGCCCGTTCGGGTTGCGGGTTCAGCGACGGAATCGGTTCGATATTGACGATCCGAAACGGCTCCTTTTGCACCCAGTCCCCGAATCGAACCCTTTGCAGTCCCTGAAGGATGAGGTTCGATGTACCATCTTCGCCGCGGACGCACGCTCGGATCAGGCCTGCAGTGGAGTAAGGAAAGACGGCGTCATCATCGTCCTGATCACCGGCAGGGAGCCGCGTGGACACACACATGATTCGGCTATGCTCCAGCGCGTAGCCAACCATTTCGCGATACTGGGGTTCAAATATATACAGCGGAAGCAGCCCGTGTGGAAACAGGTTGCACTGCCCGAGTGTTATCAGTGGAACACTTTCTGGTAGTGTCATTTCGCCCATACTTGGAAGGTCGCCTCCAGTCAAAAAAGTGGCGATACCCCTCTGATACGCTCGAGATCTTCCGAAAGCTGCGTTTTTGCATCATTATTCGGTTCTCCGGTCGGTGGATCACATGAAGCAGTTGCGCAAAATTGGCGCCTCGAATTCAAGATTCCATCTAATTGGGTCAATAATCAGTCTACAACAAGAAAATCCCTTCTTCTCTACGCCGCTACCTTCCTCGTGATGATTCTGACCGTGCCATGGTTCTTTTCTGCTGAACCTGATGCCGCCTTGGCGGACCCAGTGGTGGGTTTGCCCCGCTGGTGATCTACAACATCAGGGCCTCGATTTTCTACGCGGCGCTCGTGGCGGCAGCGATCCATTTCGCTTGGAACACATCGGCGGGAAGCTCCGAGGCGGAAGCCATCGAGTCCGCAGACCGCCATGATGGAGGGGCAGACCAGTGATGGGAATTCTCGCACAGGCGTCTCCAGTGGCGACAGGTGAGCCAGTGCTGGGCACCCGCGGTCTCATCTTCATCGGCATCTACTGCTGCCTGCTCCATTTATGCACCAAAGTTGTACCG
>JAQCER010000939.1 GCA_027618625.1 Verrucomicrobiota bacterium | reverse complement strand
CGCTAGTCACTGACAATCAACAGTCCCCGTGGTTCAATGGATAGAACGAGGCTCTCCTAAAGCTTAGATGCAGGTTCGATTCCTGCCGGGGACGCTATAGCTGTAACGTTTTCTTTTTTATAATGTTATAAGATTTCTTGTGAGGGCTGGAGTAGGATCTGCAGGAAATACTACAGGATAATCAAGGAAGTCTATGTGGTCAATGCAGAACCTTCTGTCTTGGAGATTCGCAATCTCCACTTCGTCGAGACGATTACCGGAGAGTGGGGTGCAGGAAAAACTCTGTTGCCAACCAGTTCGGCGACGGGAGGTGCGACGCGCTCCCGCGTTCAGACGAGCAAAAGGGAACCCTGCGAGCCTGAACTCGCCCGTTGACGTGCTGCTCAGCCGCCCAGAGCCCACCCTCACATTCCGCCAGATCACGCAACGCCCAGTCAGGTTCCGCGTCTTGCAACAATCCGGGGATTTATCATCGGTGCTACTCGCCATCCAGAACCACGCGCATCCGGAACAGCCCCGGGCGTTGGGGCGATGTTCAGTTTCGGCACCGGCGAGAGCTGCAGAATGTGCAGGACATTCCCGCAGACGAAGGCGTAATTGCCAACAACGGCCACACCGAATGCCGGACCACGTATGCTGTTGAATCCGACGCGCACCGGCACCGCCGGCTTGCTCAAATCGAGCACATGGAGGCTCTCGAGATCGGTGACGAAAGCGTATTTGCCGGAAATCGTTACGTGGTCGCATCTGCCCTCCTGGCCGCCGGTCCAGCTGCCCACCAGCGCGGGGATGGGGCAACGTTTCCCGCATGCGGCAGCTGCTCGCTTCAGGTGCGGATCCAAAAGCCAAGTCCGGTGGCGGCAGTGAAATGGGAACGCTGGGGGCGTCGATCCATTCAGGGAAGGTCGAGGCGGTGCAGCTTCTCCTCGAATCTGGAGTAGACGCGAATGCCCCGGCCAACCAGGCCAACCAAGTCGGGTGGTCGCCGCTGATGATCGCGCTCGGGCTCTATTCCAGGGGTTTGGGGAACGAGGCCGTCGTCGCAGCGCTGCTCGATTCCGGAGCGGACGCCAATTTCAAGAACGCGATGGGTCCGACTCCGCTGCAAGTCGCCGCGCTCTACGCCCCGGAACCTGTCGTTAAGGCCCTGATCGATCGCGGCGCGGATCCTCGCTTGAACTCCCCAGGACTCAACGGTGTCTCGCCGTTTGGCCGAAAATAGTCACTCCACGCTTTTTACTGATCGACGGTTGCGATTGCGAAGCGGAGAGATTTCCGGCAGTCTGGGAGGATGTATGCAAAAAGTGCACTTTTTCGCAGCGGAATCCTTGGAGCCACGCTGGTTGTCTTTCTGCTTTCGACAACGCAGGCCCGGGACTGCAATGGAAATGGCGTAGAGGATCTTTTGGATATCAGCGGTGGCGCCAGCCTAGACTGCAACGCGAACCAGATTCCAGACGGATGTGAAGGATGGCCGATGCGCTTCCGTGCCAGCAATGAGATGGCGCTGAACAAGACTCCCAAAGACCTTGCGGCGTGCGACCTCGACAATGACGGCGATCTCGACCTGCTGGTCGGGCAGCAGAGTGGCGGGTCGTCCCTCAGAGGGCTGCTGAACATGGGGGGGCGAAACTTTGAAGCGGCCTGGGAAAAGTCCGTCAGTGGATCGCTCTATGCCCTGGCGACAGCTGATTTCAATGGCGATGGGTCTGTGGACGTCGTCACGGCGAACGACACGGCGATGATCATTCTGATCAACCAAGGTGACGGATCGATGGGGAATGCGGCGAGCTATGCCGTGCCCGCGCCAACTCGCTCCGTCCACTGTGCCGACCTCGACGGCGACGGCGCGCCCGATGTCGTGACGACCAATCGCAGCCAGAACTCGGTCTCGGTTTGGATCAATGCGAACGACGGCAGCGGAAAGCTCGAGAGTCCGATGAAGCTGGAGCTGAGGACAGGGGGAGGAACCGCTGCCAATCCGGTTGCCGTTAGAACCGCCGACCTCGATCGGGACGGCGATCTCGACATCGTCGCGGCCAACGAAGGAACGAAAGACTTCTCGGTGCTCCGCAGCCGTGGGGGTGGGAACTTTGATCCTCCTGCAACCTATCCTCATGGGCTCACAGGAACTGATCCCTTCTCATTGCAGGTAGCTGATCTGAACGGCGATGGTTCGCTGGACATCGCTGCCGCGACGGGACGTTCGCTGATTTTCAGCTTCAATCATGGGGATGGCACCTTTGCGGCCGCGGTGATCGAGTCGACGCAGGCATTCTCCAGTGCGATCAAACTGCTCGCCCACGGGGACTTCAATCGCGACGGCGATCCCGACCTGGCGACTTGGTCGACCAGGCCGAAGGAACTTCTCGTGAAACCAAACGACCGCACTGGCAATTTCGGGGTAACCACGGAAATCGGTCTCGAACTCACGACGGTGGCACTGGCGGTCGGTGACTTTGACGGCGACGGTTGGGAGGATCTGGCCGCCGTGAGTTCAACTCCGC
>JAQCER010000938.1 GCA_027618625.1 Verrucomicrobiota bacterium | reverse complement strand
AGTTTGTGATCGCGCCAGGGGAATCGGACGCCCGCAATATCGAGAAGTTGCGCCAACTGCTGGCGCTTGCTGAAGAATCTGGACTTTACTTGGATCTCACCGGACTCGGATGTTATAGAAAATCAGACGTCCCCGAATGGTATGATCAACTCGATGAACAGGCTCGCTGGAACATTCAGGCAGAATTCTGGAGAGCGATCGCAAGCGCCTGCAAAGACAGTCCGGCAGTCTTCTGCTATGACCTGATGAACGAGCCGATCCTCGATGGCGGCGAAGGCAATGGCTGGCTCACCGGTGAACTCGGCGGCTTCCATTTTGTGCAAAGAATCACTCAGGATCGCAATGGGCGTGAGCCTCAGGACATCGTGACCGCCTGGAGTAAGCAACTCACGGCCGCCATCCACGAGCAGGATGAGCGAACGCTCATCACCGTCGGCGTCATTCCGTGGGCACACGTGTTTCCGGGGGCCAAACCGACGTTCTATGCAGGTGATGCCGCGGCATGCTTTGACTTTGTAGCCGTGCACTTTTACCCCAAATCCGGCGAGGTTGAGAACGCACTGAAGGCATTGTCGGTATACGAAATCGGCAAACCCCTCGTGATAGAGGAAATGTTCCCGTTGTCTTGCTCTGAAGATGAGTTGGTCACGTTCGTGCAAAGATCGAAAGACGCTGGCACTGACGGCTGGATAAGTTTCTATTGGGGAACGACGGCTGAGCAGTACAGTGCGAAAACAGAAGATCTTCCAAGCGCCATCAAGGCTGCCTGGCTGAGACGCTTTACAGCAGTTGGGGGAACGGTGCGTTAATTAATGGAGTCTCCCGTGGCAAACATTTTACTCGTACGCGACTCCAGCACCTTTTTCCTCTCGCCAGCAGGGCCGGAGCGAGTCAAGCTGTTCCTCATGAAACAATCGTTCCATTCTGCTCGACTCGCTCTCGTCACGTTCGTTTCACTCGTTGTTGGAATCAGTGGGCTGAATGCCGGCCCGTTACCGACCGAATTGCAGGCGCCTGATGCGGCGGTGCGTCGGCTGGCGACGGACATGAAATTCACCGAGGGCCCGGTGTGGCTGCCGGAGAAGAAGACACTCGTCTTCAGCGACATCCCGAACAGCAAGTTGATGCAATGGAGCGGTGACGGCGGACTAAAGGAATTTCGCGTCAGCGAAAACTCCAACGGAAACTTGCTCGATCGCGAGGGCCGACTGCTCACCTGCCAGCATTCCGGGCGGAATGTGGTTCGAACGGAAAGAGACGGCACGCTCACCGTTCTCGTCGACGCCTACGAGGCAAAGAAGCTCAATTCCCCCAACGATCTGGCGGTGAAATCGGACGGCACGATCTGGCTTACCGATCCGTCGTATGGGCTCGGCGGCGCTCCCGGCGAACTCGAGGGCAGATGGGTTTACCGGTTCGACCCGGCATCGAAGGCCCTCACGGTCGTGAGCAAACGCTTCGACATGCCCAACGGCATCGTGTTCTCGCCCGACGAGAAGCGGCTCTATATTTCCGACACCGGAAAGCTTGGCAAAATTCTCGCGTTTGATGTTGTCGAGAACGGCACGGCTCTCAGCGATCCCGTATTCGAAATCGACGTCCGCAGCGACGGCATGTGCGCCGACGTCAAAGGGAACCTTTACACAACCACCGGGAAAGGCGTTCAGGTCTTCAACCCTGAGGGAAAAGAGATCGGTGTCATCGCAGTCGACGAACAGCCGGCCAACGCCTGTTTCGGGGGCGATGCATTCACGACTCTCTTCATCACTGCTCGCACCTCGCTCTACGCAGTGGATATGAAGGTCGCTGGCAGTCGTGTGCGGCCGGACAACAATGGGGCAAAGTGAGTCCGCGGCAGTTTGCCTGAGCCCCGAATTCGATGGTTTAGATGCGCTACGATCACACTCAAAAAGCGCCCCTCTATTTGCTGCGTTTAGCCATACGTATTCCTTTTCTTTGCAACCCAGCCCGCGCCATTCAAATCACCCGATCATTCCCGCCATCGACCGGGATCTGCGCACCAGTCGTCTTGAGGAATGTGGAACCGGCGAAGGCTACTGCTGCTTTGCCGACATCTTTGGAGGTGATCTCGGCTTTCATGAGGTTGCGGGTTTTGTATTCTTCGATGGTGATGCCGTAGCGCTCGGCGGAGCGCTTGAGGGCTTCGGGGGTCCAGAGTTTGGTGTCGAAGACGGCGTCGGGGTGGATGATGTTGACGCGGACGCCTGAGGAGGCGAGTTCGAGTGCGGCTACGCGCACGAGCTGGGTGAGTCCTGCTTTTGCACAGGAGTAGGATGCGGCACCGGCACCGGGGGCGGCTACGTTGCGCGAACCGATGATGATGGCGGCGGGGTCGATGCCGAGCTTGAGGAATGGAATGCAGACCTGAAGCAGTTGCTGGTGGCTGGTGAGATTGACGGCGATGCTCTTGTCCCAGTTGCCGGCGTCCATTTGATCGATGTAGGCTCCGGCTGTGAAGATGCCGGCATTGCTGAGCACGATGTCGAGGC
>JAQCER010000937.1 GCA_027618625.1 Verrucomicrobiota bacterium | reverse complement strand
TGGTCCTGGTAATGGTCCCCGTGTTCCCAACCGTGATGACGGCGGCCTCATCCATCACGAACAAATCGTTCAGAACATTCCCCTGTGGCGCGGGGTTCTGCCAAAACCATTGAGCTTCCTGCGCCCAAAGGATCGCAACCGTGAACACGCCCATCCCAACGATAAAAATCTTCATCTCCTGACCGATCCTCCTGATCATAATTTTGCTCTCAAAGCCTCATTGCATCCAACGGCAGCACACCCAGGCACGCCGACGAAGCTTCGCCGAGGCGCGCCCGGCATGCGGCCCTTGAGCGGTTGATTCAGTGGCCGCGCAGCGAGCGGCAACCGATGGATCCCAACATCAATAGCAGGATCAATGCCCATGAAGCCATCAGGCGGAAAGCGTCCCTAAACCGTTCCAGCCGCGTTGAATTCACCATCTAACGACTCCACGCACGTGCGAACTCCACGCGGAATCGCGTGAAGAGCACTCGCGGGCGAAGCGTTAAAGCCGCTCCTTAACGTTTCTGCGACGATCCGTTACGCCTTGAGGACCGCGCGTTCCTCGAGCAGGCGCTCAGGATCGGACAAAGAGAACAAGCCATGCAGGTCGCGCTCCCGTTCAAGGTCGACCGTCAGCACGGCATCAAAGTGCAATTTGCCCCCAGCTCTGGCCCAAATACGTCTTGCCAACCTGATAGGCGCCCCTCAGAAGCGATGGCTTTCGTCCTGGCCTCAACCGCCACGCCGACAAATCTTTCTCAATCTTCCTCGTCAAGTCGCGTTGTTTTTCAGCATGGGTTTCGATAAAAGACAATTGGATTTTATCCGATGAGTCCGCGATTGATTTTGACCGGGTGTTACGCGGTAAACAGGCAATTAGAACGCGGCGGGGTCAGCCCCCAGAAAACCAAAATTGATCTTTGTTGGCCTTTCGAGGAGGTTGACTTCCAGTCCGCTGGCTCCTGCCGGGCTTTCCCTTGCCATTGCTCCGATCGCCGGCGTTGTTCGGCAATGGCCGTTCCGGTCCCCACACCATGCCAACGAACAGGCCGCAAGCTGACCATGTTGTTAATTGAGGTTTTGGGGGCTGACCCCGGAGACATGGGGGCTCACCGCTTTCGGACATCACGGACGCGATCCACGACGTGATCTCTGGATCTACCCTTCGCCGCCCACAGAGGGTGTCGGCAGCGGGGCAATGTATTGGTAGCCGGGGTCAAGGTCCTGGCGGCGCTGGATCGCGACGATTTGTTTCCAGGTCTGGAACAGGCCTCGGGGGCAGGGCGGGAGTTCGTGGCGGATCAGGCGGTGGAGGCGTCCGAGTCGGTAACACGGGACGGCGGCGTACATGTGATGCTCGGTGTGAAAGTTCATGTGCCAGTAGAGAAATCGCAGGACGGGATGGAGCAGGATCGTTCGGCAACAAAGCCGAAAGTCCGGCACGTCGTCCTGGCGTCCGATGTGCTGGGTGCTGTTGGTGAGCAGAAACAGCAACCCGCCGTAGAACGCCGCGCCGCTGATCACGACCGGCAGCAGCCAGAGATGAAGATAAAACGAGCCCGCAATAATGGCCGTGTGGCCGAGAATCAGGATCCACGTCCAGCAAACGACCGGTCGGCGTTTGTCCGGTTGGTCGGCCGGGAAAATGGCCCGCAGCCAGGGCGTGTCGAAACGGCCGGTGGCACGTTTGTATTTGTCTTGCAGCACCTGCCAGAATCCGGGCAGGTCAATGAAGCCGCGGGTGAGGAAGAAGCTCACTCCGATGCGTAGCGGGAGGACGACTTCGAGGTCGTCGGGTTGATGCAACGTGTAGCGGTGATGACGGGTGTGACTGACGTTGAACGCTTCAAAATTGATCCATCCGAGAAAGGCGAAAATGCGCACGAAGACGCCGTTGAGCCAGCGGGTTCTGAACACGGTGTTGTGGCCGAGCTCGTGAACGGCGTTGATCTGGAAGGCGAAGACCGTGCCGTGCAATCCCAGCAGCAGGACCGTCGCCCACAGCGGCCAATGGTTCGCCGAGTAAAGGACCGTCGCGCCGGTCGCCGTGATCGCCCCGAGGTAACCCAGTGTCTGGAGTGCCCCGAGCCAGTTGGAACGTTCGTGGAGCGCCTTCAACGTCCCGCGATCGAGCGGTGTCCTATACCACTGAATGACGCGAGGGGGCATGGTGACGGACGGAGAGAATCGTTTTGAAGTCTGGTCATCGATAGGAACCGACTCCGACGGTATCGGTCGGTCCGATAAATCCAGGACCGCCGTTGACATAGCCGGCGCTTGCACCCTTCTCGTCTTGACTGACCCAGAACGCGTAGAGACTGCCGTTGCTGAGGTGGAAGCGGAACTTCACCGGTTTACCGGCCAGCCGTGCCAGATCGGCGCCGTCTTTCCAGGTCACCGCCGCCAGGGTTTTGTCGATCGAGATCGGCCGGCAATTGGCCTTGGTGAATGGCGCTATGACGTTGCCATCGCGGTCGAGCACTTCGACACGGAGCTCGCCCTGCAGGCAGGCCACGTTGACGAAAA
>JAQCER010000936.1 GCA_027618625.1 Verrucomicrobiota bacterium | reverse complement strand
AGTACGGGCTCTACAATGGCCACGACCGGGGCCGGCTCTATCGGCTCACGCACCGGGATGCCGCCGCCGCCCCCCCTGCTGACATGAGTAAGCTCGATGCGGCGGCACTGGCCAAGGAATGCGCCAGCCCTCTGTTCTGGCGTCGCCAGACCGCTCAACGTCTCCTCGTCGAACGTAGTGATCAATCCATCGCCCCTGCCCTGCGGCTTTTGCTCGCGGCGCCGCAGGCGGCGCCTGCCACGCTGATCACCACCCTCCGCACGATGGATCAAGTGGGTGTCATCGGTCCGGCGGACCTCATGCCGTTTTTGAGCCATGGCACGACTTCGGTGCGCACCCATGCACTGCACCTGAGCGACCGCTGGCTGGCCAGGGAGGAAGGTCGCGAACTGTTGGATAAATTGCTGTCGGCTCTCGCCCAGGAACGCGATCCCCGCGTGCTGATTCAGTTTGCGCTCAGCCTCGGAGAGTCGCGTGACCCCCGGGCCACGGCGGCCTTGGCGGAGATCGCGCGCACCCATTTGGAAGTGCGCTGGATGCAGTCCGCCATCCTCTCATCACTCTCCGGGCGCGGTGCCGACATGCTGGCGGAACTGCTCCGTGAACCCGGCGGCTCCGGTTCCCTCGTCCCCGGCCTGGCCGAAGCGGTGGCGGCTGGTCAGGATGAAGCCGAACTCGCCCGGACGCTTGGACTCATTGCCGCCGCGGAACCGGACACTCAAATCACCGCGCTCGAGGCGATGGTTGCAGGCCGCAAAAATGCCCCGCGCAAGCCCCTCGACTCCCCGGAAGCCCGCACCGCGCTGGCCACTCTGGCCGCCAGCCCATCGGCTGCCGTCCGAACCGCCACCGGGTCCCTCGCCGATACCTTTGTCCCCAGCGCTGCCGATGCACCCGCGGCATTGCCCGAATTCGTCAAGCCCGCGATGGAAGTGAGCGAGGAATCGTTCCGCACCTTTCTCGCTGCCCTGAGCGGCCCCCGTGACCTCAAGCGCGGGCACGAGGTCTTCACTCAAACCTGCGCTTCCTGTCATCGCGTGGGCGAGGAGGGAGTTGAGTTTGGCGCCGAGCTGCTCGCCCAGATCGGCATTGCCGAGGAAGCGCTTCTGAAAGAAATCCTCATGCCCAGCGAGCGCATTCGGCCCGGCTATGAAACGACGATGCTCGAGATGAAGAACGGCCAGCCCCTGATCGGCCTGCTGAAGGATGACGGCGCCACGAGCATCACGCTCAGCCAACCCGGCGGCGCTCAGCAGACCGTCTTGCGCAAGGATGTGACCGGCGTGCGTCGCCTGCCGATGTCGCTCATGCCTTCCTTTGCAGCCCTTCCGCCTGCCGATGTCGCCAGCGTCCTCGCCTGGTTGCGCAGTCAGGCCGGACCTGAGGCCGGCCTGGCCGTGCTGTTTGATGAGGAGCCCGATTTCTCCAAACTGCTCACGCAGGAATCCGGAAGGGCCACCATCCAGAGCACGGGAGCCGCGGTTGGGAAGCTCTGTCTGCACATCACGCCACCGCAACGGGCGTCCCCCCAGATCCCGGGATGGAACTACCGGATTGTCGAAACGCCGGGGGCTCCGGATGAGTTCCGCTACCTCCGCCTCTCATGGCGCACCAGCGGCCATGGCGTGATGCTCGAACTGGCCCGTTCCGGACAGTGGCCAAAAGCGGAAGACGCCAATGGCCGCTATTTTGCGGGCCGCAACACCACCGGATGGCAGGCTCGCGAAACCAGCCCGGAGGCGCCCGGCGAATGGGACACAGTCACCGTCGATCTCTGGAAGGACATGGGAGCCTTCACCCTGACCGGAATCGCCCCCACCGCCATGGGCGGAGACGCGTGGTTCGACCGGATTGAGCTGCTGCGGGACCGATAGGACTTTCCAAGCAGGAACGTAGCATAGGCTTCGCGGGATAGTTGCCCAATCATGGCGATTAGATTTCTGGAATTTTCAAAAATAATGCCGGATTGTTCCTACAAACTGCCATTTCACCTGGACCCACGACGACCCGCTCTTCCGCGTCCTCGCCTACCGCGGCCTCTGCTGGACGGCCAACCCCCGCTCAACCGTCTCGACGCCGCGATCTTCACCGGGGCGAGAGTCAGCGAGCGGTAGTTCCGCCTAACGTCGCGCCAATCAATATTCCCAACGCAATTCTCCAGCGACCAATGACTGCCAATCGCCTTACTGCCGCCTTCCTCATCCTCCTCTGCGGAAGCGTGCCCGCACTGCATGCCGCGCCCCCCGAGCCAACCAGGCCCAATGTCCTCTTCATCGCCATCGATGACCTCAACGATTACATCTCGCCGCTGGCCAATCATCCCGGCGTCCGGACCCCGAACTTCGACCGGCTCGCGAAGCGCTCCGTCACCTTCGCCAACGCCCACTGCGCCGCACCCGCCTGCCATCCCTCGCGCGTCGCGGTGATGACGGGCGTCCACCCCGCGAAGTCCGGGATTTACGTCAATCTCTTCGGCGCCCACGGACCGCGCTGGCGCGAAGAGTCGCCCATG
>JAQCER010000010.1 GCA_027618625.1 Verrucomicrobiota bacterium | reverse complement strand
GCTCTTGAAAGGCGATGAATGCCTCAGATTCGAAGCAGGCGTAACGAATACCACCCTGGCACCGGCAGCTTGTGCGATATCTACCATGCGTGAGAGGTTGAACCGATAGTGCGCCATGATGCTGGCTTCCAGTTTCTCGTCGCGAACGTAGCGGTCAAGTCCTGCGCTCTTATCGAGGATGGTGTCGACCTCTTTCGACAATACGGGTGTCGCTGATGCATTTTCCGCGCCATTGTCCCGTCGCAATAGTCCTGCCATGAAACTGTAGGTGCGCGTATGACCAAGCGCCGCCTGCAGCCCCCGCACGGCTTCGGGAGTCTTGATGATTCCCGCATAGGTGCGTTCTTCAAGGAACTCATTGTGTCCGGAGTAGATCACGAAGATATCCGGCTCGTAGTCCGCCAGTTCTTCCATCAGTTTTGCTACGCGATAACTCGCATAGCTGATGCCACCGGCATTGATCACCTCCCATTTCTTCTCGGGATCCGCTTTCGGCAGATACTCGCGCAACCAACCGCAGAATGAGGTCGAATCCGAATAGGGCCGCCCGTAAGTTGTCGATCCACCGACGCAAAAAACACGCGCCACCCCGGACGGCTTGCGCCGCGCAAAGTGTTGCTTGTTGAACCAGCGAATTTTGTTCGGCGCCGTGGCCATTTCGCCATTCTTTCCTTCGACAAAAAGGGGCACGCTGGAGACAAATCCCACGTGTGGATCCTCGTCGTAGAGCAAGGGCCTCACTCCTGCCGCGGTAAGGACAAGTTCAAGCGCACCGAAAAATAGCAGCAGTGTCACCATCGAAAACAGCACTTTCTTCCGCGCAGAGAGGCGGGATTCTTTCGCAGGGCCTGGTTTTGCTTTGGACAAAGGAGAGGAGCAGGGCTGAATTGTTAAAGGTTCGGAACAAAGGGGAACGACTCCAGATCTATCGTCTTCACAGCGTCACTGTCCTCATGAATCTCGATCATTTTCCCAACGGGAAGGTTCTTGAATTCCTGCGTCGTGTCAGAAGTCGGCCAGTAGACTTCCAGACTATCGACTGCGCTGGCAGTGCCGATTCCGATGTGCTGCCTCAATGGATTTGCGCCAAAGCTGGCACCGGTGTTGACCCATCGGTAGATGGCACGTTGCTCCCCTTTCTCGGTAATCGTCACTTTGAGACGGGCACCGATTGCTGAGCGGTTCGACGTGACTCCGACCAGCCTCACTGTGATCCATCGATTTGGGGTACCGCCGCGATTCGCGTAGAGCGCATCGCGGAAACTGTCGACGCGCCGGGCACCTCCCATCTGTGCAAAGATATCTTGATCACCATCCTGATCCAGATCTGCGAAGGCAATCGCGTGTCCTTTTTGTAAGTGCCCAAGCCCGCTCGCCATGGTCACATCATGGAAGCGTTTCCCGTGTTGATTCACGAACAGCATGTTGGGAACGAGGATGGAAATGTCCGGCTGGCCAGTGCCGACGTAGAAGTCGAGGTAGCCGTCATTGTTGATATCGCCGAAGTTGGCCCCCATGGTCAGCATTGGTGCATCGAGCTTCTGCTCTTCCGCCACATTGGTGAAGGTGCCATCGCCATTTCCGCGGTAATGACCGGACGGCATGGGATATTTTTGCCCCAGCGCATGCATCATGTAACTGTCAGTGGAGCCGCGGAATGAGGAGATGAAAATGTCGACCACACCGTCGTTATCGAAGTCCCAGGTCCATACAGGGAAGCTTACGTACGGTTCCTGAATCCCGGCCTGGGCAACGATATCGAAGAACGAGCCATCCTGCTGATTGTGGAAAAGCCGGTTCTCGCCGGATAGGTTCGACAGGATCAGATCAGGAAAGCGATCGCCATCGATGTCCGCCCAGGTACTGCCCTTGGTGAAGCGAAGATTAGTCACGCCAGCCTCTTCGGCAACGTCGGTGAAAGTGCCGTCACCGTTGTTCCTGAACAACTGACAGGGCGCGATCACTTCTTCTGTACCTTCGATCCCTCCGTCAAGCTCCAGCTCACCGTCCTTGTGCTCGTTGCCGACGAAGAGATCGAGATCGCCATCGTTGTCATAATCCGCCCAGGCAGCAGTCTGTGACGGGTAGTGGTCTTCACCCAGCCCAACCATGTAAGTCACGTCCAGAAAAGTGCCGTCTCCCTGATTTTGCAGAAGCGAGTTCGGTCGCTTCCCAAGCTCACCCAGCCAGGCACCCCGAGTAACATAGATGTCCACATCCCCGTCGTTGTCGTAGTCGGCTGTGATCAAATTGAACCCCCCAAGCATTCCCTCGAAACCCGCGTCCCTGGAACGCTCCGCGAAGCCGTCTTTGCCGCGATTCTCAAAATATTTCATCGGGAAAGATGCATCCCAGCTCGACACTACTACATCAAGAAGCAAGTCGCCGTCAAAGTCGTCGATCGCGACACCACCCGACATGCTGTCAGTGTCCAAGCCAAGTTTCCCGGCAACGTTTGGCATCTTCGGAACCGCTATACCCGACTGGAAAACATTCTCCGGCAGGCGATAGAGTGGCGGCACTTTCGCTGGATACTCGCCGAGTGTCATGTAGGCGAGATTCAGCAACCAGGTGCTCTTCTGCCTGCTTCGCTCAGGCATGCTCTCGTTTTCAATCGCCTCGGCAAAATATTTGATCGCCGCCTCCGACCCCCGTCTCACTTTGTGAATTGCGTCGCCCTGGATCGGCAGGATGCAACTGTCGGGCGTGTGATTGGCACAACAATTCTCGGTCTCTGCGAGGCGGAGATTAGCAACTCCCAGCGCGAACGCCACTTCACCTAAAGTCCGGCCAGGATCCGGGCTTGAAGCAAAGGCATCGTACGCCTTGCGCAAGTTGGCGATACTCTCGTCCAATTGGCCGTAGTCCATCTGCGCCAATCCCAGGCTGGCAAGGATCGGCGCCTTCTCCATCGCCGTCGCTGCAGAGGGAAATCCTGCCAGGGCCGCAGTCAATCGCCGCACACGCAGATCACTGTAGTAAGGATTCAGGCGAGCATCCTCTTCCGCGATCTTCGCCAAAGCGCGAACCATTCTCTGATGCGAAGCCAGCGCCGGATTTTCGTTCGTTTCCTCCGATGCCGTCTTGGTCACGCCAGAGTCACAACTGATGCTGAGCAGCATGAGAAGTGCAGCTCCCACGGAGGACACCTTACTCGTAGAATTCGCAGAATTACTTAACATGGAACTCGCTCTGGCCTTCCGTGATGGTGATACCGATCCCGGCAGGGAGATCATTCAATTTCTGCACCAGCCCACTTGGCCAGAGGATTTCAAGATTCTCGATACGCTTTGCCTCTCCTAGTCCAATGACAGTATCGACCGGCCCCTGCCCCTTGAAACCATTGGCTGGAAAAACATCGCGCACCACCTGGCGAGATCCGGCTTTCGCGATCAGTCTTGCACCGATTCCTGGTCGATTGCTTTGGTTGCCCACCAGCTGGATACGAACGTGGTTGCCGTTCGGATAGCGATTTAGGAACAACCGCAACGGCCCACCGCCAACCGATCCCACCAGCAAGTCGGTGGCACCGTCGCGATCGAAATCTGCGGCAACGACACTTCGGGAGTCCGAATCGATATCTGCAACCGAAGCAAACGAAACATCAATGAACGAGTTGCCATCCACGTTGAGAAACGTGCGGTTTCGCTCATAAGCGCTCAGATTCTCGCCGTTCTCGGGCATCATAAACGGGTTCTCGACCCAGAATTCTCCCGCCTCCTTGTCGATATCGCCAAGCGCTTCGATGCTGCTTTGTCTGTTTAAGGGCTGTGACACGACAGCCCGCCACATGCACGTTCATCCGTCAGGCTTGTTGCGATCGAAACTCATGAAGCCCGTGGTGGCATAAATGTCGAGCAAGCCATCATTATCGAGATCCGCAATCGCCGGCGCATATGCCCAGCCGACATCGTTGATCCCCCAGGATTCGCTCCATTCGGAATAGCCGCCCTTGGCGTCTCGCTTGTAAAGGCGATTTCCGGCGCAGGCTCCTTTGATCTGCTCGTAAATCCCAGCCGCATAGTCAGCCTCGCCAACGTGAGCAATGATGCGACGCCCCATTTTCGAATACATATTGGCGACGTAGATTTCGGTCCGCCCATCATTGTCGATGTCCCCGGCAGCCACGCCCATACTGGTGGCAAAATCAGCGACTCCTGACTGGGCAGAAATGTCTTCGAAGGTGCCATCACCACGATTTCGCAGCAGATTGTTTTTGCCAAAGTCATTCGCTACATAGAGATCGGGATGCCGATCATCGTCGGCATACAGCCACACTGCTGCAAACGAATTGTGCAAACCTCCGCCAGCCCCGCTCTTCTCTGTGACATCCTCAAAGCGACCGTCTCCAAGATTTCTCCACAACGCATTGGGCGCACCGGAAATCGCATCACCGACCCATGGCAATATCCCAGGATCGCCGGGACTGGTTTCGCTTGAGTATTGATATAAAATGTAAAGGTCGAGCAATCCATCGCCATCGTAGTCGGCGACGGCAGCACCCATCTGGTGTTGTGGAAACTTGAGTCCTGATTCTGCCGTAATGTCAGCGAAGCTCTTCCCGCCGTCGTTCCGGTAAACGCGATCGCCCAGCAGAAGGTCGGGGAATCCGTCGTTGTTGAAATCAATCCACGTCGCCAGCGAACGCATCTTGCGCGTGCTCATCGGCTTCACTTTGAAAGGCACGTTCACAACTTTGAACTGCTTTCCGTCCACTGATCGGAACAGCGCACTCGGCCCGTCGATGGTCGCAATCGCGATGTCTAGAAAACCGTCGCGATCAAAATCTTCTACGGCTAATTGGGACGGAAACTGGCGGCGGACTTTACCCTTGGGGAGTTTCCAGTTGTCTACGACGGGAGCCAGTGTCAGTCCGCTCGTCGATGTAATTTCCTCCATCAACTGCGTCGGAGATGTCCACTGGCGCTCACTGCTTATCTTCCACGTGGCAATGCATGGACCGGTGACAAATTCGGCATCATCCTCGATCTCAAAAACCACCTGGTGCTTGCTGTCGACTGCAATGAGCCCGCCATCGCCACTCTTTCCGGAAGCGCTCAGAAGAATGCTGGTCGACCACTTTTGGCCACCCTCGTTGTTAATATAGAGAACGCGCAACCCCGCCCGCTCGATCTCCGCTACAGGTTTGATCTGTGCCAGAAGCGCAGCCATCACGTCAGCCACGCTGGCATCCGCAGCAGATTTCGAATCCGCGCCGCGACTGATTTCAACCACCTCGCCTTTCCTCCGAGTCTGCACTTCGGATGGGTTGGAAATCGTCGCCCCGCGAAAATTCTTGTGAAACCACTTTGCGGCCGCCTTTTCGTCTCTCGCTTTCAGCGCTTCCAGAAAGGGCTTGCCGAAGCGCCACTCGATTTCAAAGGTCACATGTTCAGCATCCCAGATCGCCTTCTGCTTTGCCTCGTCCAGGACTTGATCGGTGGCAGCCCCAGAGGAGGGTTGTTGAGCCGCCGAGTTCAACACGCCAACCGTCGAAACCAACAGCAGAACATTCAACACCGCCCCTCGAAGAAGGCGGTTGGAAAGTGTCGCATCTCGTTGGCTGGTGTTGTTCTGAGTGCGTTTCATCAGAAACATTTTAGAACGGAATTACGTGTTGGATCATGAAGAATCCCGGCATCGATGTCGAGCGAGGAAACGCTAGCCGAATTTATACTACACTTTACAAACCGGGCAAGTGGACGATTCACGAGCGCGGCATAACGCGGCGTAACGCCAGACATCGTGGCCACGTGGTGGGCGGCACCCGATCGTCGCGCCGCCATGGAGCGTAATTCTTTAACGGATTGCAATAACGATCTACTTTGTGGATGAGTCTGCAAAACTGAATGCGTAACGTGGCCAGAAAACCTTCACTGCTTCCACACTCACCTTCCGCTTCTGATCGGGTCGATGCCTGGTTTGCGCAGCGGGAGTGGGTGCCGTTTGCCTTTCAACGGCAGGCGTGGCAGGCTTACCGCGATGGCAGGAGTGGGCTGATTCATGCGCCGACCGGGATCGGTAAGACGCTTGCGGCATGGCTGGGGCCAGTGATGGAGGCAATGGATTCGGGGGACAAGGGTGATGGCCTGCGGGTGCTGTGGATCACTCCGCTGCGGGCGTTGGCCACGGATTCTACGGAGGCATTGAAGGAGCCGTTGGAAGGTGTGGGATCTCCATGGACGGTGGATAGTCGCACTGGCGATACCAAGCAATCGGCACGCGCGCGGTTGCGCAAAAGGCTGCCATCGGTGCTGGTGACGACTCCCGAGAGCTTGTCACTTTTTCTCACCTACGATGATAGTCGTGAACGCTTCGCCGATCTTCGTTGTGTGATCGTCGATGAATGGCATGAGCTGCTCGGATCCAAGCGTGGTGTGCAGACGGAGCTGTGCCTGGCCCGCCTGCGTGCGTGGTTGCCTGGGCTGCGCCAGTGGGGGGTCTCTGCGACGATCGGAAACCTTGATGAGGCGATGCGTGTTCTGTTAGGGAACAAGAGCGCGGATGGCGTTGTGATCACTGGTCAGGAGCCCAAATCGGTGATCATTGAAACGCTGCTTCCTGCAGAAATGGACACGTTCCCGTGGTCGGGCCATCTCGGACTGCGCATGTTGCCGCAGGTGGTTGAGCAAATCGATCAGGCCAGCACCACGTTGTTGTTTACCAATACGCGTTCGCAGACGGAGATGTGGTTTCAGGCGCTGGTCGATATGAAGCCGGACTGGGAACCGGTGCTGGCGATGCACCATGGGTCGCTTGACAAACCGGTGCGGCAGGAAGTGGAGGAACGCCTGCGCGACGGCAGCGTGAAGTGCGTGGTATGCACGTCCAGTCTCGATCTCGGTGTCGACTTTTCTCCCGTGGAACAGGTCATGCAAGTGGGCAGTCCAAAGGGCATCGCACGGTTGTTGCAGCGCGCTGGGCGATCGGGACATCGGCCGGGCGCGGCGAGCAAGGTGATCGGCGTGCCCACGAATGCGTTCGAGCTGGTGGAGTTCGCTGCCGCACGGGATGCGTTGAATCGTCGGCAAGTGGAGGCGCGGCGACCACTTACGCGCACACTGGACGTGCTGGTACAGCATCTGGTAACGGCGGCGCTCGGTGGTGGATTCGAGGCGCTCGCCATGCGCGATGAGATCACCAGCACCGCTGCATTTGCCGATCTCACAGACGACGAATGGGACTGGGCGCTGGCGTTTGTCACCACCGGTGGGCGGGCGCTGGCAGCGTATCCGCAGTATAAAAAGGTCGTCGTAGAAAACGGCCTGCATGTAGTCACGGACATTGGCATGGCCCGGCTGCATAGGATGAGCATTGGCACTATCACCGCCGATTCCGCCGTCTCGGTCCGCTATGCGAATGGCCGGAAACTCGGCACCGTTGAAGAAGGATTCATCGGTCGGATCAAGAAAAACGGCCACTTCATTTTTGCCGGCAAGCGCCTCCAACTTGTAATGTTTCGCGACCTCGTAGCCACCGTCAAGCCGGCTACTCGCAAAGGCGTGCGGGGTCAGGTGCCGACGTGGAACGGCAGCAAGAGTCCGTTGTCGACAGAACTTGCGCAGGCGGTCTGCGACAAACTTGCTTCGGCTCGAAGCGGTGTGCCGCCAGAGGCGGAATCCGAGCTTCAGGCAGTCGCGCCCGTGCTGGCGCTGCAGCAGGCGTGGTCACATCTTCCTGACAGCACGCAATTGCTTATCGAAGAGACGCGAACGCGCGATGGTAACCACGTCTACATCTATCCCTTCGCCGGGCGCATCGTCCATGAAGGGCTCGGAACATTGGTAGCTTACCGATTTGCCCGGGACGATCCGAAGTCGATTCAGGTTACTTACAACGACTACGGATTCGAGCTGCACTCTCGCAGTGACCTGTTCGTCGATGAGACGAGCTGGCGGAAGTTGCTGAGCACCGACCATTTGTTGGTTGATCTGTTAGAGTGCATGAACACGGCGGAACTCGCGCGGAATCAATTTCGCGAAGTATCCCGTGTTGCCGGCCTGGTGATGCAAGGTTACCCCGGGAACTCAAAAACCGCCCGTTCCCTGCAAGCCTCGACGTCGTTGCTGTACGATGTCTTCGAGCGTTACGATCCAGAAAACCTGCTGCTGGCGCAGTCCCAGCGGGAGATCCTCGAGCGCCAACTGGAGATCACGCGCATGCAGGCAACCATGGAAGCAATGGCCACCCGCAGCATCATCAAAGTCTACTGCCAACGCCTGACGCCCATGGCCTTCCCGCTCTGGGCCGACGGCATTTCCTCCCACCTTTCCACAGAAGATTTCACCACCCGCCTCGATCGCATGCTGCGTGATCTGGAGACCGACGCCCTCGATTCAGGAGCTCCGCACCTCCGGCCGGAGGCGAATTCCTGAGCACGTGGGTACCGACCTGAGGGAGATCATTCGTCATTGGAGGCAGGCTATGAGGTGATCGTTCCACGCCTCGACTATTCGAGATTTACTCCGGCTGTGCGATTTCGATATTAATCCCCTCAGGGCTGTCCACCACAGACGTGTTGCCGTCGGGCCAGCGCACCTCAATCTGTGGCTGCCCATTCCCCACCCTGACAAACGTCAGCGCGGCCGAACCTTGCGAAAGGTAGCCAGATCCGGAGTAAACTTCGGCAGTCTGGGTGAATTCCCCAGTCTTCACGGAAACGCGGGAACCGACCGCTGTTGCATTGCCAGCCTTCCCCACCAACCGAATCGCAATCGGATCTGCTCCTGTAGCGCTGCCGGTCCGCTGAAACACCTCCAAGGCAGCGTCGTTCACACCGACGATAAAATCCGTCCTGCCATCGCCATCGAGGTCCGCCTGCACCAGGCTCTTCGCATCGCCCGAAACCACGAGACCACTGTGCAGGGCATCGACTGCGGCAAAGTGCCCTTTGCCATCGCCCAGGAGAAGTTGACTGACACCACCTGCCATGTGCCCAGTCTCCGCTTGCGGGCTGAAGAAGTTCTGAGCGATATACAAGTCGGGGTTCCCGTCACCATTCACATCAATGGGGACGGCACCAAACCCCGGTGCGATCTGCGCGATGCGGGGCAGCGGTCGAAACTCGAACCCTCCCGCACCATCGTTGATCAAAATTCCAGACCGCAGTTCCTTTGCCGTGAATTCGTGCGCAGCTGCCAGTGAAGTAGGCGTGTAAATTTCCTGCACGGAGGCCATGGCAAAGCCGCTGAAAGTATCGAACTTATCAAGCAGGAAGGGCATCGCGGAGGACGAGCAACTGCGGCCACGGATCGGATAAAGTGTACTATCCTCATACTCTGCTTCGATGATTTGCATTACTCCAGAGCCATCAAAATCACCGTAGTACAGGTGCAACGGTTTCTCGGGGCTCGCGTGATACTTGGTATTCAAGCCAAGATTCGTGACCGCGTAATCGATGTCGCCATCATGATCGATGTCACTCCCCGCGATACCATTCCACCACCCTTGTAGCTCCGCCAGGCCAGCCTGCTCGGTACTATCAACCAGCTGCCTGTCAGTGCTCACGAACAACCGAACCGGGCCCCACTCATAAGTGACGATCAGATCTTGCTTTCCGTCGCCAGTCGCATCCGTCCAGAGCGCGCTGGTCACCAGACCGGATTCACGTAAGCCGGGTGCCACTTCATCGGTGACATCAATGAATCGAGCCTCGTCATTCCGCAGAATTCGGCTCTGGGCGGGCATCGGGTAGCTACCGGGAATGACACGACCACCAACGAAAAGGTCGAGATCACCATCCATATCAAAGTCACACGCTGTGACCACTGAGCCGCTGTCGCGAAGGTCAGGAACCACATCGGGAGCAGCGGCGGAGAATTCCCCAGCACCGTCATTCAGATACAGTCGATCCCTCAACGAAGCGTCGCCCGGATCACACTCGACCCCACCGCTGGCCACGTATAGATCGAGATCTCCATCGCTGTCCACGTCGAAAAAAACGGCACCCATGTCCTCGCGATCGGAATCTTGAGCGAGGGCAGCGGAAGCAACGAGAGCAAATTTGCCCGCACCCATGTTCTGCAGCAGCTTGCCGGCATCACTCTTTGCCCCGCCGACAAACAGGTCGTCGTCGCCATCACCATCGATATCTCCCATCGCCAATCCCGGCCCCAACTGTGAGTGCTTGTGCGGGAGCAATGGCTGCCGGGCGTAGTCGTCGAAGTTCGTTTCGCGGTGCTTCACTCCGGCGAGTGTCGTCTTCATTTTGGCAAACATCGGCAGCACCTCATCCCCGACAGGCGGCGGCACTGCATGCGTGGCTTCGGTGATCACAAAATGCTGATTGGCTGCGAGGTCTTCAAACACCTGCTGTCCGCCACCCGGCCAGTCGACCGAGAGGCGCTGGATGCGCGCGTCGTCGCCAAGACCAAAGTGCACGATTGCCTCTCCACTTGCCATATAGCCGCGGTTCAGCGTCAGATACCGCACCTGCTGGCCAGATGCCGTCTTAACCCTGACAGTCGCACCAATCCCACGCCGATTGCTCTGGGTGCCGCGCAGTTCGACCAGGATCCGGTTCGCCCCACTCGAATCATTCCGGTAAATACCGACTGGTTCCTCAAGGTTCGTCACAATGAGTTCCAGGTCTCCGTCACGGTCGAGATCAGCCGCCGTAGCCGCGTAGCTCATGCCCACGTGATCAAGGCCCCAGGCCTTGCTCACATCCTCAAATTCAAGCTCGCCCTTGTTGTTGAATGCCAGGTTCTGTTCCTTCAGTGGCGCGGTGCCCGCTCGCATGTGTTTGTCCCACTCAGTCTCGCCGGGTAGTGCCGTGACCGCTGCTGGACTGTCGGCCACGTTCAGGTTCACGGCCATGCCGTTGGTAAGAAACACGTCCACTTTGCCATCATTGTCGAAGTCAGAAAGGTGCACCGTCCACGTCCAGTCAGAGTTCGCCATTCCGGTCAAGTGTGCGGCTTCAAGCAGCCTTCCTGTCCCGGAGTTGATGTAGACCGCATTGCGCATGTATTGACGCGGCACGGCCGTGTTGAGAAAATCCGCGTTGGCGCTCATCGCGCCCATCCCCACCTTCTGTTTGAAGTGATTGGTGCCAGACATGTCGGCGACCATCAAATCAGCGTGACCGTCACCATTCAGATCCGCCGAGTCTGCTCCCATCGAATACCAAGTAGTGTGCGGCACCCGCTCGCTGATCACATTTTCAAACTGCCCCTGCCCCTTGTTCTCAAAATAGGTGTCTGGATCCTTGAAGTCATTGCCCACATATATATCAGGCAAGCCATCTTCGTTCGGATCCCACCAGACCATCGCATTGCCCTTGCCGCGAAACTGACCAGGCTTGCTTACTTCGGTGAAGGTCCCGTCGCCATTATTCTGCACCAGCCGGTCTGGTTGCCCTGCAGCGTCATGCTCGACGTTGACGTTTCCATCAGCACCATTCGGACGGACACCGACAACTTCGTAGTATTTCTTGAACTGGGGCAGCACCTCCGGCTTGCCCTCGACCATTGCAACGATCGGCTCCTCTCGCTTGCCACGCGGATCGTAGTAAAAATTGGTCATCAAATAAAGGTCAACATCACCGTCAAGATCGTAGTCACAAAATGCGGGAGTGTGCCCTGCTCCTACAAAATTGAGTCCGAAAGTTCGTGCGCTCTCCGTAAACATCGCCTTGCCATCGTTCAGGTAAAGCTGATTGGGCGAGACGTAATTACAGACGTAGATATCCAGATCGCCATCGTTGTCGATGTCTACCAACGCTGCGCCAGTGCTCCAGGCCAGCTTGCTGTCAACGTTTGCTGCGGCAGTGATGTCCTCAAATTTCAAATCACCAGCCTGCCTGTAGAGGGCATTCGCTCGTGCACCCCCGGTGAAATACAAGTCCGGCCGTCCATCGCCGTCAACATCTCCAACAGCCACACCCCCGCACCCCATCGCCGACGCATACAAGTAGCGCAGCGGATGGTTGTTGTTGATCGGATTCACGAAATCGACACCAGAAGCCGCTGGATCCAGGCGTGCAAACAAGCTGCCGCCACTCAAACCAGACGTTTGTTGTGGCAAAGGCGATCCTACGATTGCAGGCGCAGAAACTGCCTCAGCCTTTGCCGACTGACCCGGGTTCACTCCGCGATCGCATGACGGACTCGCGGCAAGGCCCAACATAACCGCTATGGAGGACAAGTGGGAGGGTTTCATCGTCCGGAACCTGCCTCAAAACCTGAGAACTGACAAGGGCACTGAGAGCACAATCACCAGAAAATCGACGATCACTTCGAGGGCAAAATGAGGTGCTGATCTGGAATTGCATGCCGGCGGGACGCACGGTCTCGCATTCCCAGACTTCGAGCTCGGTATCAGGCCTCGTTAGCTTAACTTGCTTGGCGACACACTACCCTACCTGGCCTCCGCCATCACATCCGCCAGCTTCACCGGCACACCTCCCTGACGCTTGCTCTGTTCAGCGGCCTGCATGAACGCGAAGATCTCCAGTGTCTCCTCGGCAGTGACCGGGACTTCACCCGTGCGGAAGAATTTGGCGACTTCGTGCACCAGTGGCTCGTAACCGGTGAATGCACCACCGTGCGCGATGCCCTTGCTCCCGAATACGGTGGCACCAAATGCGGTCTGGCCAGCGCGAAGACCACGGAATGTCCCGATCCTTCCGTCCTTCCAGATCCCAGTCACCACATCTGCCCCTTCGCTGTGAGTCCGGCTCGCGCTCACACAGCCACTGCCCATGATGGTGAACAAAGATTCTACTCCATGGATGCCGTAGTAAAAGAGATCAGGCATGGTTTCGTGGATCGTGCATGGACTCCAGGCAACACAGCCAAGGACATCGCCAACATCATCGCGCCCACGCAGCCCGGCGACGTCCGTTGAGAACCGAAGTGCCGAACTTGAAAAGCAGGGCACACCGTGTTTTTTCGCCAACCCAAAAATCGCAATCGCATCTGCCAGAGATCCGGCTACCGGCTTATCAATGAAGAGCCGCTTTCCAGCTTCGATCACGGGACGCGCCTCCTTCAAATGAGGTCGACCATCCACAGACTCTAACATGACAACATCCACTCTTTCCAGAAGTGCAGGAATGGAATCAACGATCTCGATGCCCATTTCATCCCGCAGTTGTGTGGTGTAGCCATCGACGTGGGCGATGCTGTCCGGCAGGTCGCTGCCGCCCGGAAATCCCGCGACGACCCTGACGTTGGACAATTCCCCCTGCGCATCCGTGGCATTAATGATTTTTGTAAAAGCGATCACGTGGGAGGTATCGAGGCCGATCATTCCAATGCGAATCGGTTCTTTCTTGGGAATCTGAGTTTTCAGTCCACTCTTGCTGGCGAAAACCGCCGCGATCTCATCTTCACTCAACGTCCTGCCGAAACAGGCAAGATCATCCATCAGTCCCTGGTAGTTGAGTCCAATGTAGAGGCGCTTCTCCTCATCGGCTTTCCAGGTGAAGGTCTGGTTCCATCCATCGATGCTCCCCTGACGCTTTCCATTCAGGTAAAACGTGGCGACGCTCGACTTGTCACCGCTATTGAACTTTTCCCAAGTGAACGCCACGTGCGTCCAGCTCTCCCGAGAGAACGGCGGATTGGCAACTTTGAGAAGTGGGCGTTGCTCGTCGGGAACCTCCTTGTTATCGGGATTCCACACGGCGAGATCAGCATACACACCAAGCCGGAAATCCCGGGGACTTCCCTCTTTGTCAAAGTCAATGAACATCGCACCGTCGTTCCAGGCACGGGTCGTCAGCTGGATCGGGTCGTTGAATCCCGGGTCCAAGTCAGCGCTATCGAGACGCAACCAGACAGACACGGTTCCCGACCAATTCTTCTCTGCGTAAGGGACGTTTTCCTCAGCTTTGTAGAACAACCATGGTGCGTCCCGCTTATCGAAACGCAAAGCACCACTGCCGCCCAAACCTTGATCCGGAACCAGCACCGTCTTCCCATCAGCATGGAGACCCGGCTTGGATGGCGCGTCCCCGTCCTTCACCAAGGTGTAGATCTTCCCATCGCCGACAGCGTGATCTGCGTCCGCCGACGGGCCATCGAAGGAGGCGAGGAATGTCATCGATTGCTGCCAATTGTCCTCCGCCACGGATCGAGGGGAAGCGACAGGCAAAAGCAAAACTGCAAAGGAAAAACCTGACCAGGAAAGGAAATGTTGATTCATATCGGGAATCTACGCCGTTTGCCCGCTCTCAGGAAAGCCTATTCGCACGGCAAAGTGAACAGCCGATCGCCCCGCATTGCACTTTGAAAATCCGTTCGCCCGTCTATAATGGGCGGCCTATGCAGCCCTGCACCCGACCGTTCTCCCTGTTCCTTGCACTGAGCACAACTCTGTGGTCGGTGTTTTCGCTGTCGTGCAATCAAGTCCCCGGGCCTCCTGCCCAGATCGAAGTGAGGGCGGCAGAACCCGTGGCACCGAACGCATACGTGCCCGGAGCCAGCTGGGATCCGCTAAACGACTACGCGCGACTGCTGGCCGGCATGCCAGGCGGAGAAGACTCTCCTTACCGCGCGCTTCGGGGATCTCCAGCATGGCAGGATCATCATTGGAAAATGAACAGCCTCTGGGAACGTGTCGAAGATGACCGTCTCAGCAAAATCCGGGAGTGGAGACAGGGGGAACTCGGCGGCCTCACATCCCATCCGCTGGTGTTTTATCCGTTCAGCGGACCAGATTTTTTGTTTGCTGATGCATTTTTCCCCGATGCAAGGACCTACGTTTTGTGTGGATTGGAATCGCCCGACTTAATGCCGGATTTTGCCGAGCTTAACGACGGCGAAAAGGAAGGCATCCTGTCAGGCCTCCACGAATCACTGACGACCGCGCTCAACTTCAGCTACTTCATCACGAAGGACATGCGCGTCGATCTGAATCGCACCAAGATGAGCGGAGTCCTTCCAGTCCTATCGATCTTCCTCGCCCGCACAGGGAACCGGATCACTCAGGTGGAACCCGTCAGCCTGGATGCGAACGGAAACGTCGTGCAGGGGAATTCCGGGCTTCGCATTTCCTGCGTGGCTCGACGTGGAGGCAACGCAAACACGATCTACTACTTCAAAGAGGACCTCCGCAACGGCGAGCAAAAGAAGAACACGCAGTTTCTCCGATTTCTCAGCAGACAGGGAACGCCAGTCACTTATCTGAAGAGTGCTTCCTACCTGCTCCATGAGCCAAGCTTCTCTACCATTCGCAACGCCATCCTTGATCGGAGCGTCGCCATTCTGCAGGACGATTCCGGTATCCCACTCAGTGGGTTTGATACTCAGCGCTGGAGGCTAACGTTCTACGGAAACTACTCTGGAGTCTTGGACATTTTTCAGAAATATTACCAGCAGGACCTCGCACAGGTCTACTCCACTGGAGCGGGCGATATCCGCCCTATGGATTTCGGCGTTGGCTACAAGTTTAACAGGGGTGAGTCGGCACAGATTCTTGCGCAGCGACGACACTAGCCTGGGCTATTCATGAAGATCGTAGCGAGACGCAGCAAAAGGCTTCATTTGCAAGGCGCGGGCCACTTTTTCGGCT
>JAQCER010000935.1 GCA_027618625.1 Verrucomicrobiota bacterium | reverse complement strand
GGAGTTGAGGAAGTCGCGGGCAAAGTAAGCGGCCAGAGCGATCCCCACCAACGGCAACAGGCGTTCACCTTCCGAGTTCGGGATGACATCATCGAGGATGATCTGGGTCACTTTTGGGAACACGATCACCATGGAGGTGCCGGCAATAGCACAGAAAAGCGTGGCTACCGCCAGAAGGCGATAGTGGCGGACATAGGCAAAAACCCGGAAGATGGTCTTCATACGAGCGCACTCTTGCCACCCACTCGCCGAGAAGCAACCGTTGCATTTGTTGCATTTCGGAGATTCAGCTTCTATTCTCAGGGACAATGCTGTTCCCCGGCATTGAGAACGGCAGTGTTTTCACATGTCCGAGCACTCTTCCACCAAGTCCCCAGCAGCTCGCTTTTCCCGCCGCAGATGGATCGCCTTCGGCCTTGGAAGCGTGTTGTCACTTGGAGTGATCTTTTTCGTTGGGTGCAACGTGTGGATTACCGTGTCGACGTCACGTTTTATCAAGGAATCGGTCGACGATCTTGAGTTTAGCGATGTTGGGATTGTGCTGGGCACCTCCCGCATGGTCGAGGGCAAGGCCAACCCGCATTTCAACAATCGAGTGGCTGCGGCAGCCGCCCTCTATCACGGCAACAAAGTAGGGATCCTGCTCGTGAGCGGCTATTTTGACAAGCCCTATTACAACGAGCCAAAAGACATGCGCGAGGCATTGGAGAAACTCGGCGTGCCGCCCGGAGCCATCGCAGAAGACGGGATGGGCCTGCGCACGCTCGATTCCCTGGCTCGTGCGAAGCAGCAGTTTCCTTACAAGAACACATTCGTCGTCATCTCCGATGGCTTCCATGTTCCCCGCGCCGTCTTTCTCGGTCGCAACCAGGGACTCAAACTGGCGGCCCTCGCCTCCCGCGAAGTTGGCTACAGTTACTCTGCCGGTTCCCGCGTCCGCGAGTGTCTGGCCAGAGTGAAGGCAGTTCTCGATATTTATGTCCTCAGCACAGAACCATCCGGACTCGACGAAGTGATTCCACTCACGGCAGATCAGGATTAGTATGAGTGCGTTGACAGTGAGTTGAACCAGCTGAACGCCGAGGTTCCTTTGGGCGTGCCGGGACGCAGCAGGTCGCAGCAGGTCGCGCCAGAGAACTTCGGACTGGCGAGAAATCGAAAAAGCGATTAAGTCGGTGAACGAAAACTCTGGCGGCGGTCGCTTTGATTCGATTTCACAACCATGCGTCAAATACTGGGAATAATATTAGGATTGGTTTTTGGAGCGGCTGGCGCGTTCCTTTTTCTTCGGAGCATGCCGCCAGAGGAGGGGTCTGCGGCGGACAAGCTTGAGGAAGTGCAGCACGCCCTCGCTCGTGCCGAGATGAAGGTTAAGGAACTCAATGCCATCACCGAACGGGATAAGAACGAGGAGGCAAAGAACAGCGCCCGGGCCATCGCCGACGACCTCAAGGCGGGGCGGCTCGTCGATGTCGATGACATCTTCAAATCAGCGAAGCCATGGATGCAGAACTTTGCGCCGGTTTTTGACCGGGTTAGGGTTCGCGAACAACAACACGAATTTGACACCGTGGCCGGCGAGTATGCGCGCAAATACAACCTTGATGATCGGCAGCACGCCGCTTTGAATGACTGGCTGGACGAAATGGCGGAGAAGAATGGTGAGAAATTTGCGTCGCTCGTCGCTGACGAATCGAGCGGACTGGAGGACTTCATTCGGGCGAGCAAGGATTTTCAGAATCCGCTGGGCTTGGACGCTTACATGGAGTCCATGTTAGAAGGCGATGCGTTGGCAGCCTATCAGGCGGACCGGATGGAGGAGCGTGTGCTCAACGTCCAGCAGGAAGCCGATCGAAAAGTGGAGCGCCTTGATCGCATGGTTGGGTTGGATGATGCGCAAGCGGACGAGGTGTTCAACTTGATGGCGCGTGGATCGGCTGACTTTGACCCGGAAATGCGAATCGAAGGCTTGTCTGGCGATGTGAGTCCCATCGCTGCCGGGAAGGATCGCGAAGAAGCGGTCATGGCAGTTCTGAGGCCCGATCAGATTGCCACCTATGAGCAGACGGTGGGGCAACGACGCGTGGAAGCAGAGGAGGATATGCGCGCGCTCGGGTTACGCCCGCCTGAAAACTGGAATATCTGGGACGAAGATGACTTCTAGTTCCACCGAAAAACCCCACGGCTCCGCGATCGAGATTCGGGACCTGCGGGTCGATTACGGAAGCTTCATTGCGGTCGATGATGTCACCATGTCGGTTCCTCGTGGCGAAGTCTTCGGGTTGGTCGGGCCGAATGGTGCGGGCAAAACGAGCACGTTCCGGGTGCTGGCGACGCTGATGGAGCCGACCTATGGCGAGGTCAAGCTGGCGGGAATCGATGCGCTTGAGCAGCCGAAGCAGGCGCGGCGGGGCATCGGCTACATGCCGGATCTGGCACCGGTGCCTTCCGACCTCAAGCTCTGGGAGTTTCTTGATTTTCATGCGCACACCCACCGGCTCGGCTCGCGGAAAA
>JAQCER010000934.1 GCA_027618625.1 Verrucomicrobiota bacterium | reverse complement strand
AATGGAGCCAAAATGTGCGCGAACCTGGCGCAATTTCTGCACCGGAATCGCGATTGCCACAGCAGCGAATGCGGCTAACGGTAACCGATGAGCGAAATCGCTGAAAGAACGCTGGCTGAAGAACTTTCCGAGCTACTCGGATCGGGGTGCGTTTCTGTAGAGCCTGCGACGATTGCAGAACACAGCGCGGACAAGTGGTTCGCCTCGCACGCGCCGGACGTTGTCGTCTTTGCGGAGTGCACGGAAGACGTCAGCAGATTGCTGAAGTTCTGCTGTGCTCGCGGCATTCCACTGACCCCCCGCGGATCGGGAGTCGGATACGTGGGAGGGTGTGTGCCCCTTCGTGGCGGCGTGGCGTTGTCGTTGGCGCGGATGAATCGGATTCTTGAGATTAACAATGAGGATGGTGTGGCGGTGGTTCAGCCGGGCGTAATCACTGGCGAGCTTCAGGCGGCAGTGAAAGAACGCGGCATGATGTATCCGCCAGACCCGGCGAGTCTGAAAGAATGTTCGCTGGGAGGCAACATCGCCACCAATGCAGGCGGGCCCCGTTGTTTGAAGTATGGCGTGACCAGGCACTACGTCCTCGGGCTGGAAGTCGTGCTCGCTGATGGCACGGTGATGCGCACCGGCGGGCGCTGTCACAAGAACAAGACCGGGTTCGATCTGATCGGAATGTTTGTCGGTTCGGAGGGAATGTTAGGTGTGGTGACAGAAGCCATCTTGCGCCTGATTCCTCACCCGGAATCGCGGGCAACCATCTCGACGGGTTTTGGAAAATTCATCGAAGCCGCTGCTGCGGTGCAGGCTGTGCTGGGATCTGGGTTTCATCCGGCTGCACTGGAAATTGCTGACAAGTTTACTCTTGAGGCAGCACGCGACTATCTCGGTGAAGGCGTCGTGCCCGATGGGGAAGCGCATTTGATGATCGAGCTGGACGGGCATGCTGAGTCGGTCGCTCTGGAGAGTGCAAAGTTGATGGCATTGCTGAAATCCAGAGGCGCTTTGTCGATGGAGCTTGCCGATACTGAGGCTGGATGTGAGCGCCTCTGGGGATTGCGCCGCGAGTTTTCCTACAGCCTGCGTGCCACAGGTCTAACCAAGCTGAACGAGGACGTGGTGGTGCCGCGAGGGCGGTTGGTCGATCTGGTGAACTTCGCGGAAGAGCTTCAAATGGAATGTGGGATGCCCATTGCCTGTTTTGGTCACGCAGGTGATGGAAATATCCATGTGAACATCATGGTGAAGGATATCGAAACCGACGAGGGGCGTGCGCGTTCTGACGAAGTCCTGGACCGATTGTTTCGTCAGGTACTGGAATGGGACGGCGTCATCAGCGGCGAACACGGGATCGGGATCGCCAAGAAACGCTGGTTCGCAGCAGCCGTCGGCGATGTTTCTGTCGATGTTCACCTCAGGCTCAAGCGTGCGCTCGATCCCGGAAATATTCTGAATCCGGACAAATTCCTGGCGCGGGCAAGTGAGTAGCCGCGATCACTCGGGCAGCTTGAGAAGCTGGTAGTGCTTGCCATCGCGGGCTGTAACTTCAGTCACCACGGCAGGTTCCCCGCCAGTGGTCAGTGCCTTGCGCTGAAATACGCGTTCGCGGTGTTCGGTTTGGAGCAGAAGGTAGATCGTGTCGTCAGGAATCTGACTCGGTCGGTCGGCGATGGTGTAGTCCTGAGTGACGTAAAAGAGGAAGGGTTGTGGCCCGGGTTTGAACACCGCCAGATGGGCATCGCTCGGCAATGCTGCACTGATCGCCTCGCCGAGCGGTCGGACGTTTGCCCTTTCATTCTGAAGGTGACGGGTATCGAAAGCGATCATGATGACGACGGCGGCGATGATCAGGGTGGTGCCGATCGCCAGTCTGGCCAGTGAGTCGAGAGCTTTGCGTTGAAACAAGTAAAGCACTGCTGCGGTGACGCAGCCAATGGGGAACGCTGGGAACGCAGGGAACGCACTGATCCACGTTTTCAAAAAAAGTGGAATAGCGATGGCCGCAAGGGCGGTGGTGAGCGCCAGGGTGCGGACGATCGGCTCCCACCATCTCTGAATCCTGTTGCGGGATTCCTCCCACGCCCGTGCGGTGATCCAGCCAGTGAGGATCGCGGTAGCCCCAAAGAGTGGCATAGTGAATCGCGGGCGAGATTCGGGAATGAGCGAAACAATGAGAAAAGTAACGAGGATGCCCCATTTAAGCCCCCGGATTGCCGACCCTGTGAGAGCGGATTCGGTTCGTGACCAAGGCGTGATGTTACGCCAGAAGAGAATAAGGAAGATCACCCAGGGGGCGAAATTGAGAATTCCTTGAATGGGGACGAGGAAGTAGTTTCCCCATTCGATTCCCGACGGATCCAGTCGCTCAGTGAGTTGCTGCAGCCAGACGGTCTGGGCTTTGTCGACAGCGGAGGCGAACGCTGCGGATCGATGTGCGTTGGCGATTGCCCAGGGAACGAAGACGGCGCTCATGACCAGAATGCCGATCAGGTGGGGGCCTCGGAGCAGATCCCGCA
>JAQCER010000933.1 GCA_027618625.1 Verrucomicrobiota bacterium | reverse complement strand
CAGTCGCTGTCAATGCCTTGCGCATCCTCCACACCACCGGTCGCTGAGAATTCGGTGATCGTTGGCAGTCCCAGAGCCGAGCTGAAACAGGCTGCCCACACGGCAACAAAACAACACAGACGGGAGGAAGTGGCATCAAAATGGGCGACCAGTGCCGGATGGGAAATATTTGAGAGCTGCAATTTCATGAGGCAATACAAGGGGTTGAAATGGAATGATGCCTAGCTAGGGTTTGTACACATCAAATCCTTTGGCATGTTTTCAGAAATCCGGTCCATTGGAAAGCTAAAATGTCCGACTTTCCCGTCACTTTGAAACAACTTGTTCAAACCTGAACCCAGCACAACGCCGTGTTGCGCCTTGAAGAATACACAAGGCGCTTCTCAATCACCCAGCTTTTGCGCGTGGGCCAGGGCTCTCAGCATGGCCATCGCTTTGTTCACGGTCTCGGTGTATTCGTACTCTGGTTGGGAATCGGCGACGACTCCGGCTCCAGCCTGGATATAGGCTTTGCCGTTCTTGAGCACGCAGGTTCTGAGGGCGATGCAGGAATCGTGGTTGCCGTCGAAGCCAAAGTAGCCGACTGCTCCGGCGTAGGCACAGCGTTTGCTCTTCTCCAAGGAATTGATGATCTGCATGGCGCGGACTTTGGGTGATCCTGAGACGGTGCCCGCGGGGAAAGTTGCCCGCATGACATCGTAGGCGGTGCGGCCTTTGGCCAGTTTGCCCGTGACGTTGGAAACGATGTGCATGACGTGTGAGTAGCGTTCGACGATCATGAAATCGTTCACTTCCACGGATCCGTATTCGGCGATGCGGCCGACGTCGTTGCGTGCAAGATCGACAAGCATGATGTGCTCGGCGCGTTCCTTTGGATCTGCCAGCAACTCTTCGGCGAGCGCGTTGTCCTCCTCTTCGGTTATACCCCTCCAACGCGTGCCGGCAATCGGCCGAATGTCGATCTTGCCATTGATCGATCGCACGTGGACTTCTGGCGAGGAACCGACAAGGGCAAAGCCGTCCGGAAACTGCAGGCAGAACATGTAGGGCGACGGATTCACGTGCCGGAGCGCACGGTAAAGGTCAATCGGTTGGCCATCGAATTCGACCTCGAACCGCTGCGAGGGCACGACCTGAAAGATATCGCCAGCATGGATGTATTCCATCGCATCCTCCACCATCGCCATGTATTCCGCCTTCGTGGTGTTGCTGGTGGGCGGCTCCGGGTTGTCCGCCGGAGGTGCCAGGGTCATGGGTTCAAAGTGCAGCGGCTGGCGCAACTTGGCGATGACGCCATCGATCTTTTCCCGCGCTGCGGCATAGGCAGATGCGGACGTCGAGTGGTCTTCTGAGAACACGTTTGCAACGACGATGATGCAGCGATAGCGATGGTCAAAAATGACGACGGTGTCCGAGACGATGAACAACATGTCTGGAACTCCCAGTTGATCCGGCGGCGGCGCGGGCACGCTGGGCTCGAAATAACGGACGGCGTCATACGCCAGGTAGCCTACGGCTCCGCCGTGAAAAGCCGGCAGGCTGTCGACATCGCCAGCGGGCTTGTAGCGGGCCATCAGCTGCTCCAGTTCTGCCAGCGGTTCGGTCGTCGTTTCGAATGTGCGCGTTTCCCCTTTTTCCGTGACCCGTACGGTTTTGCCCCTTGCTTCAAAGATGATGCGCGGGTCACTTCCCAGAAATGAGTAACGGCCGGCTTCCATCGTGTGCTCGGCGGATTCGAGCAGGAACGAGTGCGCACCATTGTCGATCTTCCGGTAGGCGGACAGTGGCGTTTCGAAATCAGCCGTCAGCTTGGTATAGACGGAGACAAGGTTCCCCTTCCGGCACAGCTCCTGGAATTCTTCGATACCTGGTGTAAGCGGCGTTTCTTTACTCATTTCCTGTCAACAAATTGGCTCCGAACATCGACTCCCAGCATCGATTTGCAACCGTTGCTCGTCATCTTGAGTTTTTGCTGGCATCGAAGCCAAAGCCGTGACCATAGTGGCCCTGTTTTCCTGGCACGTCTCCCCCTCCCCGCGAAGCGCAATGCGCCGAATCTACTCAACCAGTTACGAGGCTCCCACCCGGAGCAAACAACCATCCGTCAGGCACCCAAATGCTCGGCAGATTCGGGTGGGTGCTTTTTTTGCATGGCTTCGGTGGTTCACGCTGATCGCCGCAGTGATCGTCGGGCCACTAGCCGTGCTCGTTAAGGAAGAATGGCTTCCGCACGCGCTGGGACTGCTCATTGCATACGTGGTGACGACCGTTTTGTTCTTTATCATCGGCGGCAGCCTCCGCTGCCGGGTGTGCTCGAATCCCGTCCTGATCTCATCGCGGGCTAACAAAAGCCCACACGCTAAACTTTTCCTGGGCCTCAATCACGGCATGCAGGTCGCTAAGGATGCGCTCCTTACCAAGCATTTCACCTGCATGTACTGCGGTGGCAAAGTTAGGCTCGCCAAGCGCCCCCGCAGCGATAAATAAGTGAAATTTTCTTCCATGTTCCGGCTAAAAT
>JAQCER010000932.1 GCA_027618625.1 Verrucomicrobiota bacterium | reverse complement strand
ACACTATCCAGTTGGACGGCTGAGTCTGGCCGTCCAGACCCTTCATTTCGACAATGAGAGCCAAGGGCTCATCGCCGAAGCGTTCGCCGAGTCGGCGCAGGGCTTCCATGGCGGTGATGCCATTCTGCACTGCTGGCGGCGGCGGCGAAACAGCAGGACGAGGATCAAGTTCGGTCACAGCCTGTGCAGATGCAGGTGGCGGTGCAGGTGGCGGCTGCAATTCTTGGGAAAATGGTTGCCCGGGCTCCACAGATGCTTCGTCGCCAGTCTGGGGCGAATCGGGAATGGGAGTCGTCGGCAAAGGCTCCTGTCCAGACCCAATCAGCGGGAAAAGGCCCGTGGCAACGAACAAAACAACAATTCTACGGCGCAAAGTCATGAGTTGGGTGGGGAAAGGATTCGTCATTGACCGATTGTAGGAATTTTCAGCAAGATCCGACTTTCGCCAGCACTCATTTGACACGATATCAGCACCAGACATGACTTTGCAAGGAACCTCCATCATCGGAAACTCTCGTGGAAGCGCCACGGGAAACACTTTTTGTGCAACCAATCCCGCGACGCGCGAATCTCTCGCCGTCGACTTCCATGCGGCGGATACTGCTGAAGTCGACCGTGCTGCCAGCCTCGCTGGATCGACGTCGATCGCCTTTGGCGCAACAAGCGGCAGGGCGAGAGCCGCCCTGCTGCGAGCCATCGCCGACAAAATCGAAAAGCTGGGTGATGTTCTCGTTGAACGCGCTACCGCTGAGACGGGACTGCCGGAAGGCCGAATCCAGATGGAACGCGGGCGGACGTGTGGGCAGCTCAGGCTTTTCGCGGCAATGGCAGAGGACGGCTCGTGGGTCGAAGCGCGCGTCGATCACGGTGACCCGAATCGCCAACCGCTGCCCAAGCCGGATGTGCGCTCGATGCTGCGTCCAGTTGGTCCAGTCGCCGTCTTCTGTGCCAGCAATTTTCCGTTGGCATTTTCTGTGGCAGGCGGGGATACGGCAGCTGCTCTTGCTGCGGGATGTCCAGTCGTCGTGAAAGCGCATCACGCGCATCCCGGGACGGCTGAGTTAGTGGGCACCGCTGTCGCGGCAGCGGTGGCATCATGCGGACTGCCGGAAGGCGTGTTCTCGCTGTTGTTCGGTTCCGGGCGCGAGGTCGGATCGGCGCTGGTGATCCATCCATCGATCAAAGCTGTCGGCTTCACCGGTTCGCGTGCCGGCGGACGGGCACTCATGGATCTCGCTGCCGCAAGGCCCGAGCCGATTCCAGTCTATGCGGAAATGAGCAGCATCAATCCAGTGTTCATCCTGCCTGGAGCCCTGGCGGAACGTGCCAAGGCTATCGCTGTCGGCCTGCATGGGTCGGTCACGATGGGAGTTGGCCAATTCTGCACCAATCCCGGCCTGGTGATGCTTGGCGCAGACTTGGACGGGTCGGAACTCCTCGGCGAGTTCTGCCAACTCATGAGCGCCTCGCCGGAAGCAACGATGCTGACCGGCGGAATCTGTCAGGCCTATCGCGATGGCGTGGCCGGTCATTCGGCAAATTCGCATGTGCGAAAGCTGGCCGCTGCGGATGCGACTGCTGATGTGTTCACGGGTGCTGCTGCCGTTTTTGAGGCCGATGGAGATGCGTTTCTCTCGGACGCTTCGCTGAAGGACGAGCTTTTCGGCCCTGCTACCCTGATTGTTCGCCATTCCAGCATCGGGCAACTGCTTGAGATAGCCCGTGCACTGGAAGGGCAGTTGACTGTGACCATCCAGGGCACCGAGGCCGATCTGGCTGAGAATGCTGAACTCCTGCAGATTCTCGAAACCAAAACCGGACGCCTGCTGTTTAACGGATTTCCCACTGGGGTTGAAGTGTGTCATGCGATGGTGCATGGTGGGCCGTATCCGGCTACGTCAGACGGGCGCTCCACTTCTGTCGGCACTCAGGCAGTGTTTCGCTTTACACGACCCGTTTGTTATCAGAACTGGCCAGACAACCTATTGCCAGAGGAGTTGAGGGAAGCAAACCCGCTAGGCATTTCGCGTCTTGTCGACGGCGTGCGCGCTTAGTTAGTTCGGTTCTCTACAAAGTACTTCCGGGAGGCGAGATAAATCTCGCCCCCCGGTTGTCTCCTGCAATACGTTACCCAATCTAGGCAACAGAGAATAGAATATGTTAAGGCTGTCGGCGAGGTGCGGGGCCCCGTTGCCAACCACGGAAACTTTCTTGTGGATTGACCGGATACCGATGAAAACGGTTACGATTCAAGAGTAAGCAGGGGCCGTGCCAACCTTTAAAGGACACTCGGTTGGTCCAGTGCCAAGTCTGCAGCCAATCCGAAGAAATTCGGATCAAAATTCAAAATCGGAATGCTTGCACGACCACATCCGCATCCAGTATTACCCGACGATCGTCCACGGTGCCCGTGGCTGGATTTAACAAAGCCCGACTACGTCAGCTATCACGACGAGGAATGGGGTGTCCCGGTGCACAATGATCAGAAAATGTTTGAGTTTCTGACGATTGAGTCGGCT
>JAQCER010000931.1 GCA_027618625.1 Verrucomicrobiota bacterium | reverse complement strand
CCCCCCGCACCCCATTGTCCAAACACCAGCGAAAGACCTCGCCGTTTCCGGTGGGAAGCAAGAATCCGGAGCCTGGAAACGCGGGAGCCGCTGCGATCAACGCCTTCAGGTCTTCATTCGTTTCAGCCACTGAATGGCCAAAGAACCCGACGCCGCTTGAGTATCCAGTGATCCGGTCGTCGCGCTCCACGACAGTTGCCGTGCCTTGTTGAACAGCATCGGCTAATTCACCTGTCCGGTTGTGGCCGTGGACTCTTGTGCAGAGCTGACTGCAGGACTCCAAATCGGCCGGAGTGGCAGGCCGCACCAGATATCCAGGAATCGATTGTTGCAGCGCCGGTCCCTGAATGGTTGCGATCAGCGCACGTGTCTCGAATCCGAGTTTCGAGTACAGACTCAAGGACCGCGTGTGATACGTGGCCTGCAGCAGTCGCACGCCGGCGAAACCGCGCTCCTCGGCACGTCGCATCACATCCTCCATCAGCGTGCGGCCGACGCGACGGTTCTGGGCTTTGGGGCTAATCGTGATCGGCCCGACACCCGCGATCTCCGAGCGCTCGTCGAGGAAATTGCTTCCCACAATCGCGCCCTCTTCCTCGGCAACGACCGAATAGAACCCCGGATGTCCGAAGAGCATGGCCATCAGGCCTTGCGCTACCTCTGGCGAGGGGAAATCGGACGGGAAGTTGTGGTGACTAGCGATACCCCAAAAGCGTCGTAACAGATCGCTCCGCAGGTTTTATCGTCATCGGTCGTGCCTGACCGTAAGGTAATGCTCATGGGATCAGACAGTAGCACGAGGTCACAGACCAACGGATCCGAAATCGCTAAATGCTCGGCACGGAAGCTGCTTCTGGTCGCCTGTCGGCGTGGTCGCTCGGCTTACCGGTAACCGTTCTCGGTTAGGACCGCCCTCGCCTGGGCCTCGGCCAGCCAGCGCACAAGGGGCCAGGCCTCTGCCTCGCGCGGACTCCCCTCCACCACCCCCAATCCTTGCTCAATGGGCTGATACAACTCCTCTGAAATCTCCGCCACGACCCCGCTCAGGCCTTCCGTCATCGACAGCGCAATCAACGCCACATCCGCATTCCCTGATTCGGCAAACTGCCGCGCCATCCGCACATTCTGCCCGTAGACGACCTTGGGCTCGATCTCCTCCCAAAGGCCAGCCCGTTCCAACGCCTCCTTGGCCGCCCGGCCATAGGGCGCAAACTCCGGCTTCGCCATGGCCACGAACCGTGCGTTTCGGAGTTCTTCCAGCGACCGGATCGTTCCCGAAGGCGACCACAACGCCAGCACCCCGCGCGCATAAACCTGCCGCGAATCCTTCTCGATCCGGCCCAGCCCAATCAACCGGTCCTCCTCCGCCGTGTCCGCCGACAAGAAAAGGTCAAACGGCGCCCCATTCTCAATCTGCTGCCCCAATGCTGCCGTAGATCCAAAGCTCACAACGGCTTCGATCCCTGTCTCTCGCTCGAACTGATCGACCAACCGAGGCAGCACCGATTCCAAGTTCGCCGCTGCCGCGACGGTCAACGGTGGCGCCTCGCCGCCTCGGCAGGCCGCAAGCGCCAACACTCCAACCAACACACCAAGCTGCCTCAAACTCGTATGCTATCCAACGGATGCCCCGCACCCCCAGGTCGCTCAAGAAACTCGCCGCCGGCCCGATCCCCTTCGGCCTCGGAGAAACCAAACCGCACCACTTCCTGGACATGGCGCGCATCCTCTGGGACAACCGCCAAAACCTCCCCTACGCCTGGAAAATCCTCAACCGCGGAGTCTGTGACGGCTGCGCTCTCGGCACCACTGGTCTCCGCGATTGGACTATCGACGGCACTCATCTGTGCATGGTCCGGCTAGAGCTTCTGCGCCTCAACACGATGAACGCGCTCGACCATCGTCTCCTCGCCGACGTTAACGCCCTTGCCCAAAAATCCTCCAAAGACCTTCGCGCCCTCGGCCGTCTCGCCTATCCCATGCGTCGCCGCCGCGGCGAGTCCGGCTTCTCACGAGTCCACTGGGACGAGCTGTGGGCCGAAGTGGGCGACCGCTGGCGTCAATACGACCCCGACCGCACATTCCTCTATCTCACCAGCCGCGGCATCACCAACGAGGTCTATTACGTCGCCCAGAAGGTCGCCCGTTTCCTCGGCTCGCCCAACGTCGACAACTCCGCCCGCCTCTGCCACTCGCCCTCCACCGCCGCCTTGAAGGCGACTCTCGGCGTCGGCGCGACAACGTGCTCCTACCGCGATTGGTACGAATCGGACCTGATCGTCTTTTTTGGGTCGAACCCAGCCAACGATCAGCCTGTCTCGCTCAAGTACCTACACGAAGCTCGCAAGCGCGGGGCCCGCGTCCTCATGGTCAACGCCTACCGCGAGCCCGGCATGGAGCGCTACTGGATTCCTTCCACGCCTTCCTCCGCCGTCTTTGGAACCAAGATCACGGACCGCACCTTTCTCGTCAAGATTGGCGGCGACCTTGCCTTCGCCAACGCCGTCGCCAAGGTCATTCTCGACAACGG
>JAQCER010000930.1 GCA_027618625.1 Verrucomicrobiota bacterium | reverse complement strand
CGCCGCAGCTGCACGCGGAACTTTACTACAATCAGGTCACCACCACGTTCATTCTGGATCAGCCCCAAAGCCATGGAACACCAGGCGCAAGAAACTCGACCTATGAGGGAAATTCCGCGCCGACCTACAAACATCTGTCGCACAGTCCAGTCGTCCCGGAAGCCAACGAGGATGTCACCGTTTCCGTGAAGATCGATGATCCAGACAGCGTGGCGAGTGCCACACTTTACTACCGGGTCGATGGTGACGTTCCGTTTGTTTCGCGGACCATGGCCGAGGCTGCCGACGGTAGATGGCAGGGCACGATCCCGGGGCAGGCAGCCCGGAAAATTGTTCACTTCTATGTGGAAGCGTTCGATGGGGCGACACCAGCGAAAAGTTCGTTCACTCCCGCCCGCGGACCTGAATCCCGAGCCCTTATCAAATGGCAGGACGGCGGCGCCGAAAAGATGCACCAGAACCTGCGGCTGATCATGTTGACAGCTGAGGCGAATGCCATGCACCGCAGCGACAGGCCAGAGATCCTTTTCAATCGGAGGGTCGGCCTCACCACTATCTACAATGAAAAAGACATCGCCTACGATGGCGGGATCCGACTACGCGGCAGTATGTTCAGTCGCAACAACAGCTCCAGTGCGGCAGTAAATGTCAAATTTCCAGCCGACAAAAAGTTCCGAGGACTGCACAACACGATATCCAGCAGAATTACAAATCGCAGGGAAATCCTGGTGAAGCACATGGTCAGTCAAGCTGGCGGGATTCATGACAGCATGAACGACATCATCAATCAGATCGGCCACGTTTCAGCGCAGGATGGTATCTCAAGAATCGAGATGACACGGTTTGGGTCCAACTTCACAGGATCGCTGCCGAATCCTGACGAGCGCGGCGGCACGGTGTTCAAGATGGAGGGGATTCGGGACATCGAGAATGCTTTGGGAGGTGCTGAAGGCGAAAAGACCCCATTCCCTGTTGGCTGGATCTCGAATTTCGACCTCGGCGATCAAGGCACGGACAAAGAAATCTATCGGCACAATATTCGCATCAACTCGAATCAACACATCGACGACTACACTGAGATCATCGCCGTGATGCAGGCGTTCGACCTGCGCGGCGCCGATCTCGATGAAGCGATTCCAAATGTCATAGACGTTGATCGATGGATGCGAAAGTTCGGCATGATGGCGCTCTGCGGCATCGGCGATGTTTACTCCCAGGGCAATCCACACAATTTCAACATGTATGTGAATCCTGCTACCGGACTTGTCGAACCCATGCCGTGGGACTGGGATTTCACCTTCAATGGCGCCACCAACTCTGCGCTGTGGGGCGGCAGCAATATTGGCACGATCATCCGCCGCCCAATCTTCAATCGCATTTACCTCGGGCACCTTCAGGACATGATCGCAACGACCTTCAACGCAGACTACATGGAGTACTGGCTCACCCACTACGGTGTTGTAGCGAAGGAGAGCTACCGGTCGAATTTGGGATACATTCGGTCGCGCGCGAGCTACGTGCTGGGACGCCTGCCAGCCGAGATCCCCTTCGCGATCACCACCAATGGCGGCAATCCCATTGAAGTCGACGATTCAGCATTAACGCTCGAAGGCAAAGGATGGATCAACGTCCACACCATGCGCGTCAACGGCAGCACCGAACCGGCAGACGTGACCTGGCTGGACGATGAGAATTGGAAAGTCACCGTGCCACTGCAGGGGGGAGAAAACGACGTAACGCTTACCGCATTGAACTACCGTGGTGCCGAAGTCGGAACTGCCGCCATCAAGATCACCAACACTGGTGCAATCCAGGGAGCGACAGCGAAGACGTTCGCAATCACGGAAATCATGTATCACCCGGCGGACGATGCAGCGCTCGAGTTCATCGAGTTCATGAACTACTCAAGTGGAACGATCGATCTCAGTGGCGTGACGTTGAGTCGCGGAATTTCCTTTGCCTTCCCCGACATGGAGTTGGCGGCTGGTCAGCGCATTCTTATCGTGCAGGATCGCGTCGCCTTTGAAGCCGCGTATGGTGCCGGGCTGCCGGTTGTCGGCGAGTTCCAGAACGGATCCCGTCTCGCAAACGGCGGCGAGCGGACTACCGTGCTCAACGCCGCCGGTGCCGTCATCGCCGACATCGACTTTCAGGATTCTGAGCCGTGGCCTGTTGCCGCAGACGGCGGCGGCTCCAGCCTCGAGGTGCTCATCCCGGGCAACTCACCGGGCGAAGCAGCCAGCTGGACGGCAAGCGCGAAGCCCGGAGGCAACCCGGGTACGGGCAGCAACAACAGTGGCATACCTTTCACCGGCGATCCTGACATCGACAGCGATGGCGACGGCCTCACCGCATTTGTCGAATACGCGCTGGGCACCAGTGACAGCAAGCGCAACGATGGCGACCTGATCCAGGCGCGCATCTCCGGGGAAGGCAATCAAACACGACTGGTGATCACTTTCTCCAAGAGCGGCTCGGCAATCGATGCCACCGTCGCAATTGAATCAAGCGACAACCTCAGCGACTGGCTA
>JAQCER010000929.1 GCA_027618625.1 Verrucomicrobiota bacterium | reverse complement strand
CTAAGCGCGCCCGGAAAACCGCCGCCGACTCTATTTTTACCGATCATCCCGCCTCTGGGACTGGCCCTAGTTATAGTCAGCCAGGAGTGGGAGTCGACTTGGGCGGCCCGTCAATCTGAGGAGCTTCCGACTCTTTATTCAGCCGGCGGCGGATTCTGGCGCGGACGGGCATACGGGCCGATTTTTTACCCATCGCCACAGCGATCCAACGGAAATCCTTGCTGTTTTCAAGCATAACCATCACCACCATTGTCAATGGCACCGCTAGGAACATTCCAACCGGGCCCCACACCCAACTCCAGAAAATTACGGACAGGATCACGACCAAGGTCGCGACTCCGAACCGTTTACCTAGAAGCATCGGTTCAATAATGTTGCCGAGGGCGGTATTGATGGCCAGATAGCCGATCGCGACTCCCAAGCTGTGCCATGGCCCCATGCCAACCTGCACCAGCGCAATCAAAATCGGTGGAATGGCCGCGATAATCGATCCGATCGCGGGGATGTAATTGAGGACAAAGGCGACCATGCCCCAGAGCGGTGCGGCATCCAGCCCGATCGAACTAGTCAGAGCCCACGCTAAGATGCCCGTGACAGCACTGATCAAGGTTTTGATACCGAGGTACTTTTGAACATCCTCGGTAGCGTTGCGAAATTTCGAAAGATCTGGCCCACGCGCTTCTCGAACAGCATCAATCGTGTCCCCGCGAGACGAGACTTCGACAAGAATGAAGACCATTACAAGTCCAACAAAAAACGTGGCGGAAAGGAGGGATGCAGCGCTTTTCACAAATCCTTGCATCGACGCCAGAACGGCCTCGGCACTGGGAGCGAATATCTCACTCAGAAATCGCACCCGCTTTTCTTCAGGCTTGTCACTTGCCAAGGCATCGCTGCCCAGAATGTTCCGCGACTTCAAATACTCGACAAGGTCTTCCCGGCTCATCTGACCGACGGCAGCAACTTCATGCTCACGGGCACCTCCCGGAGCTACACCTTTCTCTGCCAGCACTTTCACCAGTGGATCCTCGTCTTCGTCTTCGCCTTCGCCTTCGCCTTCGAGCAGCGGCCTTCCCATGCGTTCCCCGGGTTCGATCGCAGGGCGAATATCGGCGTTCTCGGATCCAGACGCTGCGCCTGCACTCCCCTCTGCGGGTGCGGGTGCCGTTTCACCCCCAGCATCATCGTCCCCCTCCTCATCGTCAAAAAAGCTGTGGCCCTCCAGGAACTCGTTAATCCATGCATCACCAGCCTCTGCCCTTGACTGCAACTGATTGGCATAGACCAACACATCGCGTCGGAACTGATGGGTGAGGTTCAGGGTGATATTGACCACTCCCACCAGCACTAGAATATCGAGCCCCACGGTAAGTAGCACGGCCAGCGGCTGGGGCACGTAATGACGGGTAAGCCATCGCGTGACAGGTAAACTCATCAGCGCAAGAAAAAGCGCCAAGACCACCGGAATGAGCAGATCACTTGCCAGCCGGAGCCCGCCAACAATTACGATCACACAAGCCACGGAAAGGAGTGCTTTCTGGGTCTGCCCTGGTGATTGATTGAGGCCTGCCATACCCCTCACAGTCCGGGCAATTCAGCTGGATACAAACGGTTTTTTTGCAGACACGCGAGGAATTTCGCGGGATGCCCGCAGCGTTCGCCAGCGCGATTGCCCCGCCAATTGTCCGCGCTGGTAAACTCCCCCCGTGAACCGGATTCCAGGCCATGGAGAGCACTACAAAAGTTACCGGGATCTGCCTCCCACGAAACCCCAGCGGGCAGACCTGAACGCACTCCCGGCAGAATAGCTCAGCTCGGAGCCACGTAAACCATTTGCATTTCACACATTCCCCAGCAAGGTGACCCTCCGCCCCGAACTTCGGCCGCGTGCTCCGCTCGGTCGTGGCTACGTCACCAGACCGTTGAGCCTGCATTGAATTCTTACCTGACTTGATCGCTTTTTTACGTGGATACTCCGCCCTTTACTGAACTTGGCCTCTCTAAACCTCTGCTCGAAGCAGTAGAGATACTCGGCTACGAACGCCCATCCGCAATCCAGGCGTTGGCCATTCCGCTGGCTCTGGAAGGCAAAGACATCGTCGGCCTCTCAGAAACTGGCTCGGGCAAAACCGCTGCATTCCTTTTGCCCGCACTGCAGAAGATTGACCTCGATCTACACATGCCCCAGGTTCTAGTCGTCTGCCCTTCGCGGGAACTGGCGATGCAAGTCTGTGAAGACGCTCACGAACTGGGCTCGAAGATGAAGGGGCTCCGCATCGTCCCAGTCTACGGCGGGGCACCTATCGATCGGCAGATTCGCCAAATGCGCGACGGAATCCATGGCCTCGTCGGCACTCCAGGAAGATTGCTCGATCACCTGCGGCGTGGCTCGCTCGACATGAGCAATGTGAAGGTCGTCGTCCTTGATGAGGCTGACCGCATGCTCGACATGGGGTTTCGCGACGAGATGACCGACCTGCTCAAAGGCACGCCAGATGAAAGGCAGACGCTGTTCTTCTCGGCCACGATGAA
>JAQCER010000928.1 GCA_027618625.1 Verrucomicrobiota bacterium | reverse complement strand
CCCGGGCACGCGTGGGAAATCGACGACACTCGTGCGTGAGCAATTCGTCAAGGCTCAGGCCTACAAGGCAAAGCTGGAGAAGGCCAAAGACGATCCTGACAAAGCGCCCGAGCGTGACCTGGCGATGGAGTCGCTGGTGGAAGTGTTGGACGGCAAGCGCCTGGTTCACCATCACACCCACCGGCACGACGATATTCTGACCGTGCTGCGCCTTAAAGAGGAGTTCGGCTTTCGCCTGGTGCTGCACCATGTGAGCGAGGCCTGGAAAGTGGCTGACGAAATTGCCAAGGCGAATGTGCCGTGCTCGCTGATCCTGCTCGATAGCCCGGGAGGAAAGCTCGAAGCGGTGGACATCGCGTGGAAGAACGGCGCTGAATTGGAAAAAGTGGGCGTGATCACGTCGTTCCACACAGACGATCCGATCAATGATTCGCGCTGGTTTTTGCGTTCAGCGGCATTTGCGGTGCGCGCTGGGATGTCCCGCAGTGCCGCACTCTATGGCATGACGATGGCCGGGGCCAAGATGCTGGATATTGAAGAACGCACCGGATCGCTGGCCACCGGAAAAGACGCCGACTTTGTCATTCTATCTGGCGATCCGCTCAGCGTCTACACGCGGGTGGAGCAAACATGGGTGGAGGGCAAGAAGGTGTTCGACCTCAGCGATCCCGAAGACGCCATCTACGCCAATGGAGGAATGGGTGCCGGGACGGCACGCATCACCAACATGTGTTGCTTCGATGTCCCTACCCTCCGCCGCTAATCATTTTCGGTTATGAATCTTTCTTCTTCTCTTTCTCGTTCGCTTTCAGTTTTTGCAGCGATACTCGCCGCACCTTCGCTGCTGCCTCTGCCTCTATCGGCGAACGATCTGGCAGTCCATGGAGCCATCGTCTACACGATGGCCGGTGATCCGATCAAAGATGGGATCGTGCTGGTCCACGATGGCAAGATCGCCGCGGTCGGCAAGCAAGGCGAGGTGACGATTCCTGAGAATGCCGAGCAATTGTCAGCCGCCGTGGTGATGCCCGGGCTCATCGATGCTCGTTCGACTGTGGGATTGTCAGGTATTTTGAACTCCGCTCACGATCAGGAGCAACTGGAAAGGTCCTCGCCCATGCAGTCCGAGCTGCGTGCGATCGATGCCTACAACGGTCGCGATCCGCTGGTGACGTGGTTGCGAGAGTTTGGGATCACAACAGTGAATACCGGCCACGCTCCTGGCGCGTTGATCTCCGGGCAGACGATGATTTTGAAAACGAACACCGGGGAAATCACTGCTGATTCCGTAATTCGACCATACGCAATGCTGGCATGCTCACTGGGCCCGGATGCCATGGCAGACGGTGGCCCCGGCACTCGGGCAAAGGCCGTGGCCATGCTGCGCGCTGAACTTTTGAAGGCCCAGGACTACGTCAAGAAAATCGAGGAAGGCAAGGCAGACGCCGAGAAGCAACCTGACCGCGATCTGCGCAAGGAAGCATTTGCCGCGGTTTTGCAGAAGGAGGTTCCGCTGGCGATTACCGTTCACCGTCATCAGGACATCGCTGCGGCCCTGCGATTGGCCAAAGAATTTGAGTTCAACCTGATCCTCGATGGTGCAAGCGAAGCGCATCTGATGCTGGAAACGATCAAGGCTGCAGGCGTCTCGGTTCTCGTGCATCCTACGATGCAGCGGGCGGCAGGCGAAGCGGAAAACATGACGATGACCCTGGCTCGGCAGCTGCACGAAGCTGGCATTCCATTTGCCTTTCAGAGTGGCCACGAAGGCTACGTGCCCAAGGTGCATGTGGTTCTTTTCGAAGCCGCGATGGCCGCCACCTATGGCCTGCCGATGGAAGCAGCGCTGGCTGGGATCACGATCAATTCAGCAAAGCTGCTCGGCATCAGCGAACGGGCCGGATCATTGGAAGTCGGCAAAGATGCAGACCTCGCCCTCTACGACGGAGACCCGCTGGAGTTCATCAGCCGGTGCGTGGGTGTGGTGATCGATGGCAACGTAGTCTCGCGCGAAAAGCGGTAGCGCGGAGAACATTCCGTGAATGCGTCTGCCCGGCCGAATTTAACGAATTGGCCAAATGGGCCGAATTGGCTCGCCCTTTCGCATGATGGTCGCTATGCAGTTGGCATGAAACGATCTCCTGTACGGAAAAATCCGGGACTGGCCTCGGAGGGTACTGCATCTCTATGACGCACTTAACGATCCACTCGACCGCCCTGATTGACTCCGAAGCCGAGATTGGCCAAGGGGTGGAAATCGGAGCGTATGCGGTCATTGAATCCGGCGTTCATGGTGGGGACGGGTGCAGGATTCTGTGTCACGCGCAGGTTTTGAGCGGGGTACAGTTGGGAGCGAATTGCGTGGTCGGACACGGCGCGGTGATTGGCGGGGAGCCGCAGGATTTCAAGTTTTCGAGGGAAATCCGCAGCGGCGTGGAGATCGGTGCGGGCACGATTCTGCGCGAACACGTGACGGTCCATCGCGGGTCACGGGAGGGATCGATGACGCGCTTGGGGGTCGGCAATTTCCTCATGGCAGGATCT
>JAQCER010000927.1 GCA_027618625.1 Verrucomicrobiota bacterium | reverse complement strand
ATAATGAAATTGTTGTCCGGCGTAAAGCTTTCCGGACCATTGATGAATTTTGGAAATGCGGCTGATTCGAGTGCGGGTATGCGGTGTTTGCCCGCAGCGAGCGGTTGCTTGTATTTATCCCAGTCTGGATCGAGCAGGCCAAAAGAAAAATCCCGCGGCACTGGTTGCGCCATCCATGGTTGCGAGATCTTCTGGAAGGCCCCCAGCATGATGCTGTTGTCATCCAAAGTGCGGGCATACAACAGCCCATTCGGGTCTCGCATGCAGGCGAAATCTCTCGATGCGCCTTCGATCGGTTCGGACAGAATATAGTGGTGCTCCACGGGGAACAGCGGGATATCGATGCCTGCCTTGAGACCCAACTCTCGCGCCCACATGCCGCCGCAGAGGATCACCCATTCCGCCTTGATCTCGCCTGCCGATGTCCGCACACCCGTGGCCCGGCCATTGCCGTCCATGATCAATTCATCCACTCCCACCCCCGTGTGAATCAAGGCGCCATTGTCCGCAGCTCCCTTCGCAAGGGCTACTGCCACATTGCCGGGAATCACTCGTCCATCGTGCGGCAGCCAGACTGCACCGAGCACGTCATCCGTGCGCATCAGCGGCCATTTTTCACCCGCTTCGTCGGCAGAAATCATCGTTGCCTCGACGCCGAAGACCTCGGCCATTGCTGCCGTGCGCCGCAATTGAGTCATCCTCTCCTCGCTGGTTCCCACGATAAGGCTGCCTACCTGATGCCAGCCGGTCGGAATTCCTGTTTCCTGTTCCAGCGTCGGGTAGAGTTCCACACTGTACTTGTTGATCTTCGTCAGGCTGTTGCTGGTTCGTAACTGCCCGACCATGCCTGCTGCGTGCCAGGTGGTTCCGGAACCGATTTCGTTCTGTTCCAGCAGCACCACATCTTTCCATCCAATTCTGGCCAAATGATAGGCCACGCTGGCGCCCACCACTCCACCGCCAACGATCACCGCGCGAGCCGATTTCGGCAGTGGCGTTGAAGGCCATTGAATCTCCGGGCGCACGGGTGTGTTCGATAGAGTCGTCTGCGGTGTCATCATCATGGGTGTTGGTTCGTGGAATTGGCTGGCTAGGCGTAGTCTTTCTACAGCATCTGATTAACGCGTCCGACTTTCAAAATCAATGGCCAGCTGACCGCCCGAAGCCCTGGTCCCCAAGCCCGCCGAATTTCCGGTGCGATCGCACCTACGGCATCCCGTCCTGTTTCCGCTTGAAAGCGTTTCACCGAAGACCAGGTGCGCAGATACGCAAGCAGGGCATCGGCGGTCCACTGCACCTTCATTTCGAAAGTTTTGGGCTCGCACGGCTCGTATGGGAACGGAATGTCCCGGTAGTCATTCTCAATGTAGGAACGCTCGGGTGGCCAATAGGGACCAATGTCCCCATCGTAAAATTCCCGGACGATCCTGTCCACTTCTGGAGTCACCCGGGTGAGCCCATACGTCCATGCCGCGACGATCGCATTGTCGACGGCAACCCGTCTCACTTCGGCATGAAACCTGTCAAAGTCGAACCAGTGCATTGCCTGCGCGATCGTAATCAGGTCGACAGAATTGCTTGCGATGCCACTCCTTTCCGCCGGGGCCACGTGATAGTGCACCTTGTCCGCTTGCGAAGCATGCGCGATCTGCTGCTCGCTGGCATCCGTGGCGATAACTGTGTCAAAGTGAATCGCAAGTGCCATCGCAGCCTGGCCGGAGCCCGTGGCGCAGTCCCATGCACAGCTTCTCGAGGGACTCAGGCCTGCCAAGTAATCGAACAACTCCGCCGGATACGTCGGCCGGGCTGCGGCATAATCGCTCGCGTGCCCGGAGAAGTGGTCATGAAAATCAGATCTCATCGAGCAAATTATCCCGAATCGTTCGTCTCACAAGCTGGGTAAAGTTGGTCGCTCCCTTCCGTTTGCGCCATGCCCGGCTCGTGGTATAGTCTGCAGTCCACTGTCTTGCCTGAGGAGAGTGGGCGTTTGTTTTTAAACATCAGGAGATTGCAACCGCCAGCTCAATGGATTCGATACTCAATATTCTTCAATTTCTCGGAGTTTTGCTCGTCGTAGTGCTCCTGTTCACTTTCATGATCATCGTCCATGAGTGGGGGCACTTCCTCGCTGCGCGCTGGAGGGGGCTGCACATCGAGAAATTTCAAATCTGGTTCGGGAAAGCAATCTGGAAGAAAACGTACAATGGTGTGCAGTATGGACTTGGTTGCATTCCCGCTGGAGGATTCGTCGCCTTGCCGCAGATGGCGCCTATGGATGCGATCGAGGGCGGCAGCGAAGACCGTGGGAAACTGCCGGACATCACGCCGCTGGATAAAATCATCGTTGCCTTCGCCGGGCCGCTGTTCAGCTTTTTGCTCGCCTGTTTCTTCGCCGTGATCGTCTGGCAGGTCGGCATGCCCGTGTCTAACGATCGCACAACGACGATCGGATACATTGCACGCGACATGCCTGCATCGAAATCGGATCTCAAGATCGGAGACAAAATTCTTTCGATCGATGGAGAAAAGGTCTCCCGCTGGTCTGG
>JAQCER010000926.1 GCA_027618625.1 Verrucomicrobiota bacterium | reverse complement strand
CGTTGTCTTCTCGTCGTGCATGATTTCGGCAATTCCAATCGGGCCGATTGCACCACGCTTCCGGGAAAATGTCGAGGCCGATGATCCGCTATCTGCGCGGGCCCTTTATAAGATCCCCCAGCAGATCGCCGAGGGTTCGTGGTCTTTCCTGCCGGCGATCGTCATCGTGCGTGTGAGAATCTCGTGACGGTTCGCGTTCGATGGGTTCCAGAACGAGCACTGGCTCACGGAGCGAAACGCGCGCGGTGTCCACCACCGCCTTCGATCGGTGGTCGGTCACGACAATTTGATCACCGGCTTCGAGTTGGAAGATGGCGCGGCTCATCGGGGCAACGGTTTCGATGAGATCGATGTGATCGCCGTGGTCAACGGACACATCGACACTGTGTCGACGCCGATTCTCCACGGTGAAATCAACCTTGCCGCGGTACTTTTGAAAACGGGGACGGCCAAGGACGGCCGCTGGCTCACTTGCAGCGCACTCGTAGCTTCCCAATTTTCGGCTGCGGTCTTTGGTGCGAACCTCCCATTGCTGCCCCTCATAGCTTTCGACCGTGCGAAGTTCGCCGGCGTCCAACAGGAATCCCGGGAGCTCATCCCGGCCCAATAACGGGTAAACGTAGGCCGGTTCGTCATCGTAGTTGCGCAAGGTGATTTCGACACGCGGAGCAAAGGCTGGAGCGCAATCTTCTTCGGTGATAATGATCCTGCGGGAAGGTGGCACTACCGCGCCACACGCGAGATAACGGCCAGTAGCGCGATCGGCTACGAACCACGGGCGGTCCGATTCGAACGGCAGTGTCTCGAAGTGATTGCCTTCGATCCGGTTCTTGTCGCGTTGTCCCTCGAACCAGAACAACACCGGACGCAATGCACGATTGTCGATCAAGATCTCAGCGCGGGCATCCCCCATCGTCGCGAGATGGGCGATGGCGGGAGCCAAAAACGGGATGGATGATGACTTCGGCATTCGAAGGGCCAGCCACGAAGGAACGCAATTCCCTGTCGGTTTCGAAGTCACGGAATTCCCACGTCTGGTTGGGCCAGGTTCCCTGCACCGCGACCCGACCAGGCGCGATGGTTGAATGAGGCAACTCGCGCTCACCGAGAACGAGGTAGGCCGCGACCGTTCTATCCGTGCGATTGTGAAACCGGGCACTGGCGGCACGGCCCTGAACCATGCGAATTTCGCGATTGGTCACAACGAGTTGCCGTTGGCGGAACGAGGCCTTGAGCATCCCAACCGCCCGGCGACTGCGAGGTTCAAAAACGAGCCAGGTCTGGCCATGATCAGACGGAAATGTGACCGCTTCGCCAGGAGCCAAGCCTTGATAACTTCGGAAATTTCTGGGCGTGGCCTGAAAGTCATCGCCGACCTGCCAGTAGATCTGCACCGGCGCCGATGAATCATTGGCGATGGTGACCTTGATTTGTCGATCGTCGGCGGTGATCGCCGAAATGGTGGAGCACAGAACCAGCAGGAACTTGAGAACTGATGAGCGGGATGACGGGAGCATACGCTCACTGTCCGGATCCTGTCGGAGCGATGCAAGGAAATACTCCCGTCAACATCGCTCCCATCGTCCGTCCAAACGGCGGATCCGGGAATACGGATCAGTCCTCGCGCAGGCGATAGTAGCGGAACGGGCTGGCAATTACTTCAGCCACCACGAGTTCCTGTCCATCAACGAATGGCAGGGATTCGACAAGATCCCATTCGAGGAGATCTTCCGAGTATTGCAAAATTGCATCGGGGGCGGCAAGCGGCCAGGCGATGCGGACGGTATTTCCAGCGACGATCCGGATGTTGATAGGAACGTCAAAGCCTGGCTCAACGACACCGCCTTTTAGAATGATCCTGACGTCATCAAGCAACAACGACTGGTCTCCCTCGGGCAGGTTGCTGAAGGCGATCAGTGCCGAAGTGGACTCAGCGGTGAAATCGATGCTTCGTTCCCAAAACGGCGCGCCGACTCCAGCTGCTTCCAGCTCTTCATCGAACACTGGTGCATCGTCGATGGTGACTTCGTATCGGTTGGGCACGGCCGCAACGCAACAGGCACGACGATTGATCTTGTAGGACAAAGTGTAAGTGGCATCTGCGGTCAGTCCTTCGATCAGCTGAGCAGCCCGTCCGGCACCCTGAACGAAAAGGACTGATTCCCCGGCCTCGGAAAGGCCGTTGTCGGTGAATGGTCCCAGTCCGTCTCCATTGACTCCAAACCCGCCGGTCATTTCCCAGCCAGCGATCGGTCCGGGTTGCAGGTATCCAACTCCGGGAGCCGGGGCACTGACTTCAAAACTTGGATTGCGCACGACGATGTCGTTGGCCGGACGGGGCACGATCGTTATCCCATCAAGGAGAACGGTCGCATCATTTACTGCCGTCGTGGCGAACTGGAGCACAGCCACCGAACTGGCTGCGGTTAAGGGAAGGTTGATGAAATGAAACGGCGCATCTGGGCCGACGGGTTCGATCTGCGGGAGCGTCGTCAATGCCTGTCCACCGAGTCTCACGGTCAGATCGATGGTGCCACCGCAGCAGTTCC
>JAQCER010000925.1 GCA_027618625.1 Verrucomicrobiota bacterium | reverse complement strand
CAACGAACACGGCTCCTTTACTGCGATTCAGTTCAAAGCGGATGACACCCTCCGCTGCCGCGGCTGTTCGGCTTATAGATCGCGTACTCAGCGGAATGCTTCGGAGGATTTCGATCACTGGGAATCTGAGAGTCACTGTTTTCCATGGCGAGGACTTTGTTGCGTTGATGGCGGATTTGCAATCACGCATGGAAATGCCCCACCACCACTCATTGCCGGTAGTTTCCAACCACAAAAGACGACGAGCGAGGCAATCGCCCCACTCCTCGCTCTTTGCGGTCTGCCATCCTTAGCCGCGCTATCGTTGAACACGTACCGTTAGAAACGTTTGCGGATAAGAATCTTGGCGATACTTCAGGGATAATAGCGGCCGGCGCAGCGGCCCAGCACCTGGAAATACCTCTATTGGCGAAATGGGGTGTGGGAACGGAGTGAAGCCGGTTGCCCAATAGCATCCATCGCATCCATCGCGTTTTTTCGCGCTGGAATTGAACGATATCCGGGTGAATGGGTTCTGAAGGCATTGCCGCGAATGCAAGCGACTACATGATCACTGAATCCCTTTCTGACACCCAACCCTCTGACAGTATCCGCATTGCCGGATTGCGGCTTTCCACCCGGATTGGTGTTCCAGACTCTGAGCGAGAGGTCCCACAGAGCGTCGAGGCCCATATCACAATGATGCCCAGGAGCGGCAATCTGGCGGGTCTCGGTGATGCGATCGAGAGCACGATCGATTATTACGAAGTGGCGCAGCGCCTGCGCCAGTTGGCAGCCACCGGGGAACGCAAGCTTATCGAATCACTCGCAGAAGAGTGTTCCGACGTCCTTCTGGCCGAGTTTCCCGTGAGAGCAGCCACGGTGGAAATTCGTAAGTTTGTCGTGGCGGACACGGGATATGTGGCGGTGACCATTTCAAAAGAGGCCATCGCAAAATGATTCTCCCAGCACGCGTTCGCAAGCTGACTTCGCACCCATGTATGAATACCGTCCGCTTCAGCGCGCAAAGTTGCAACTCGCGTAAGCTGAATGACGCTGTATGAGTTCTATGGGGCACAAAATGACCAAACCAGACGAGGACGCAGACCTCGTCGAGCGAGCTCAAAACGGAGAAACGGCGGCTTTTGACGAGCTGGTGGTCAAGCATAGTCCAAAACTCTACGGGCTGGTTTACCACATGACCTCAAACCACGAGGACACCAACGATGTCCTTCAGGACGTTTTTGCCAAAGCCTACCGGTCGCTGAAGCGGTTTCGCGGAAATTCTGCGTTCTACACATGGATCTATTCGATCGCCGTGAATATGACGCTTAACTTCCTCAAAAAGAGGAAACGGCAGCGAAAATTCAGCCTCGACGACATCGACTCGAACATCCACAATGACAAGGATTTCATCGAATTAACCGCCGGAACGACCCCTGACCAGGAAGCCAATCTCTCGGAACTGCAACAAAGATTGAACGAGGCGATGATGCAACTGTCAGAAGATCACCGGGCGGTCGTGATAATGTTTGACATTCAAGGCATGCCCCATGCAGAAATCAGCAAGATTCTCGGTGTCAGCGAAGGCACCGTTCGATCACGGTTGTTTTATGCACACCGACAACTTCAGACCCATCTCGACGAATTTCGCAATTAACGGCGGAATTTGGAGAGATCTCAGAGCAATTAACGATTTTATGAGCGACCAGAACAACGACATCGAGAAACTCATCCGACTGAAGCGCTACGAGCAGCCTCACGAAGGCTACTTCGACGACTTTCTGAAGGAATTTCAGAGTCGCCAACGTTCTGAACTGCTCCAGCGGGCGGCCCATGGTTTGTTGTTCGAGCGCATGGGAACGTATTTTTCAGGCTTCTCTAGAGGCCAGTGGCTCTACGCTGGCAGCGCTGCATGTGCCGCTGTGACAGTAGGTTTTTTCCTTGTCGCAGGAACGGGTAGCCATCCAGAAACGCAACCACCATCGGTCCCAGTGGCGAGTGCGATTGGGAGCGATACCGGGGCAGCTGAGGAATCGCACCTGTGGAACTACGCGAACAAGATCGTTTTCGAAGTTGAAAACGATCAGATCGCAGAGCGAAAATCGTTTACTCTCACAGCAGAGTGGGATCCTCCGATTGTGCCGACCTCCGCCCACGGTACTTTTAGGAATTTTACCAACACCCCGGGCTCTGCCGACACTGAAGAGCTCCCAGTGACGCCGCCAACGGGCAGGGAACTCTAAAGGCGCTAAAGGCGAGACAGGCTTTAGCAGCGATTCCGCAAACTCCCCCGTTCTTCGACCTCATTGCTGAGTCCGCTTCAGTTTATGGCAGCTTACGAACGAGCCCGCTCGGCGGGGACCCATCTGGCGGTTTCGGTCGCGCTGTTCGCACCGTTGACAGCCTTCGCACAAGTCGAGCCGACGATCGCCCCTTCCTTCCCGACTCCGTCTGAGATCATTGAAGAGCGCTTGCAAGAGGGGGCGGATCAACAGGAGCTCTACAGACAATCGTGCAATTCTGTCGTAACCATTGAGACTTCGGACCCGCTCGGCTCCACTCTCATCAC
>JAQCER010000924.1 GCA_027618625.1 Verrucomicrobiota bacterium | reverse complement strand
TATCCGGATAGAATGCCACTCGACACTGACAATGACTTGATCGTCCTGTCAGATCGCATCACCCCGGCCATTGGCACCGTCACTCACCTGTCTGGGCAGGTCGTTGATATCAAAGGCAATCCGATTCCGAATGCTCTGGTGGAGATCTGGCAGTGCGACAACAATGGCGTTTACCTCCACACCGGCAGCTCCGACGGCAACAAGGACAAGCAGGACAAAGACTTCCAGGGCTATGGTCGATTCCTCACAGATCGCAAGGGACGCTACTACTTTCGCACCATCAAGCCATCTCCCTATGTCGGGCGCACACCGCATATTCACTTTGCTGTCAGCAAGGGTGAAAAGCGTATCCTGACGACACAAATGTACGTCAAAGGCGATCCCGGAAATCCGGCCGACGGCTTGCTCAAGCAGATCACTGATCCCAACCAACTGGCATCGGTGATGATTGATTTCCGTCCGGCGAAGGAATCAAAGACCGGAGAGTTGCTTGCGCGTTTTGACATCGTCATCGGCTGGACACCCGAAGACGCTCGCTAGAATCGGCAATCGGCAATCGCGAAATCCATCCCCCAATCTTGGAGCTCGCAGAATGAATGATTCATCCGCCCAGCCAGGCGCTGGCCCTGGCAACTTCCCAAAAACCCGGTGGAGCCTCGTCCTGGATGCCCAGCGGAAAGACCCATTTGCATTGGCGGACCTTTGCAAAGCTTACTGGTACCCTCTTTACTGTTATGCCCGACGCCTCCGCCAGAGTCATGAAGACGCAGAAGATCTGACGCAGGCTTTCTTCCAGCAGCTGCTCGAAAACAACGGCCTGATCAATGCCGAGGCAAAGAGTGGACGACTGCGATCGTTCCTGCTGCGTTCACTGGAGAACCTCGCGATTGATGACTGGAGGAGAAAAAGTACTCAGCGTCGTGGCGGCGATCAAAGGCTGGTCGCGATCGATGCCTTGGACGCGAAGGAACGCTACGCACTTGAACCGCGAACGGCGTTGACCCCAGCTCTGGAATTCGACCGCGTGTGGGCTCGCCAGCTTTTGCAGCAGGTGATGAACCAGCTTGAACAGGCCTACATCACGGCGGGAAAAGGCGCATTGTTCGCTGAACTGCGGAGCAGACTCACCTCCGAAGGAGACGAACTTCCCTACGAAAAGGTGGCGGAACGACTGGGAGTGTCAGAATCCGTTGCGCGACTGGCTGCGTTCAAGCTTCGCAAACGCTATCGGGAACTGCTACGGCTGGCAATCTTGGAAACCGTTTCATCAGAAGAAGAGATTGAAGAAGAACTGGCCCACTTGCGCTCCGTTTTTGGCGGCTAGAACGTCATGGCTGAGCCTGTCTGCGAGAAATGTGGAACGCACCTGATTGAAGGTGAAGCCTGCCCATGCTGCCTGCTCCGTACTGGATTTGGAGAAAACAGAGCGAGCGTGGCTGAGCGCATCTTTCAGGTAGCTCTGGCGCATCCGGAAGATGAGCGGGATTCCTTTATTCAACATGCGGCCGGAGGAGATGCAGATCTGCTCGCAGACTTGACCATGCTGCTCGATGGATACCGCGAAGAAGGTGGAGATGCTGCGGCAGCCACGCTGGGTGGTGCCACTACCAGCCGCATGGATCTTGCCATCGTACCAAGTGAAGAACCCGGCGCCACAATCGATCACTTCCGCCTGGTGCGTCTGGTCGGTGAAGGAGGAATGGGCACGGTATGGGAAGCGCAGCAGACCGGAACAGTGAAGAGAACGGTCGCGCTTAAAGTGATCAAGCTCGGAATGGACACTCGGGAAGTCGTAGCACGGTTCGAACGCGAGCGGCAGACGCTCGCTCTGATGAAGCACCCTAACATCTCCCAGGTGTTCGAAGCCGGTGCCACCCAAATGGGTCGCCCTTACTTTGCCATGGAGTTCGTGGACGGCGACCCCATCACCGACTACTGCGACCGCGAACGGCTCGATGTTCACCAGCGCCTGCGCCTCTTTATGGATGTCTGTGGTGCTGTCCAGCATGCCCATCAGAAGGGCGTCATCCATCGCGACATCAAGCCGTCCAACATCCTTATCTCTGGGGGGTTGGCCAAAGTGATCGACTTCGGGGTAGCCAAGGCAACACGCAGTGGACCGATGCCTGGAGAAACGCTGCACACCCAGCAGAGTCAAATTCTCGGCACCCCAGCCTACATGAGCCCTGAGCAGGCAGGAGGCAGCAACGAGGACATCGATACCCGCACTGACATTTACTCGCTGGGCGCCCTCCTCTACGAACTGCTTACCGGTGCGACACCCGTCGATGCCCGACGGATCAGCCGTGCCTCTCCGGCAGAACTGGAACGTATTCTCCAGAACGAGATCCCAGTGCGACCCAGCATTCGCCTGGCAACCAGCGAGGCTTCCAAAATCCCTCCCCACTTCGTGCGAGGTGATCTCGACTGGATCACGATGAAATGTCTGGCGAAAGATCGCAAGGATCGCTACGCCACGGCCAACGCACTCGTTTCTGACCTCGAACGCCACTTACGCAATGAGCCGGTATCGGCTGCGGCACCGACTCCGTGGTATCA